>NZ_JARRQY010000012.1:0-150480 GCF_037381185.1 Acidihalobacter sp. | reverse complement strand
GATACGCTCCAGGCGGCGGCCGGTATGGAGGTGCCCAGGCTCCTGCTTACCTCCGTCAGCACGGGGCTGAGCAGGAAGGAGTTGGAACCGATGACGGTCACCCCGAGCAGCAGTACGACCGTATTCCTGAACAGGCGGGAGGCGTTGTCTGCGGAAGGCGTTGTGCTCATGACTAGGTGCTGGTGGATGACCGATGTTGAAGCGGGGGATGGCGGAGCGAACAGCTTACGGGCTTCTGCGCAGGAATACATGGCCCGCGTTGCGCAAAATCATCCCCCGATTGCGCACGGCTCGGTCAGCAGGTCAAGGCAAGGGCTGACGCGGGACGCCTGCGGGCGGCAAGTCTCAACTCGCTTGGTCGCCGGCGAACAGCGGCGCGACGGCCGGTTCCAGCGGCGCGTGCACAGCCTTGCCGTCCTTTAGCGCCACATGGCGAACTCCCGCGCCCGGCCGCAGCGCGTAGGCGGCGACCAACTGGGGGCGTCTTTCGGGCTGCGTGGCGTACTCCACCGCCGCGTCGCTGTCGACGGCGATGCCGGCACTGCGGATTTCGCCGCGCTCCAGCATGTTCGGATAGCTGTTGGGATAATCCGGGCTGTGGCGCCTCGCCACCTCGTAATGCGGGCAGACGCTGCCCTCGATCCAGCCGAGGCCCTGTATTCCTTGCAGATCCGCGGCCTGGCCGGCGGAATCCGTCAGCATCTCATCGTAAGCGAAGGCCATTCCCGCGCTGCCGCCGAATACGACGATGTCCTGCGCATCCAGAGCCAGCCTGAGCGCGACGTCGAAACCGACCCGTTTCCATACCGACACCTGCGCGGCCGTATTGCCTCCGGGCAGGACCACCATGTCGAACCCGACGAGTTTCTCCCGGCAGGCGTCGGGCTTCATGCCTGCGCGTTCAGGGTCGAAGAACTCGATGGCGACGCCATGCAGCCGAAGCGAGTCGCTCAGGTCGCGCAGGCGCTGGGCACATTGTTTCTCAGTGTATTCGGCCCAGTGCAGCGATGCGGTCGGCACGACGACCACCTTCGGCTGCAAACCGTGGCGGACCGCGCGCGTTCTGTTCAGCGCATGCTGGCGTATGCGATGTCCCGTGTCGCCATAGACTACCGGCTGGTAAAAGCCGCCTACGCCGATGATCCAGCTCATGCTTCCCCCGTCGTGTGCATGCGTTTCCTCAGTCGCGGCCGGCTGCGCCGGCCTGCAGTTCGGCGCGCAGCCACTCCAGCATCCGCTGCTTGCGTGGATCGGCTTCCAGCGTCTCCGTGCCGAGCAGAAAATACGCCGAACCATCGGCGACGAAGCCCCGCGGTGCCTGCAGCACGCCGGTGGTCAGTTCGCTTCCGACCATGAAGTGCGATGCGATCGCCCAGCCGAGCCCGGCGATGGCGGCCTGTATGATCAGGTGGAAATGTTCCAGCCAGATGTCGCGGCTGCCGTGCAGGGAGGTGCCGCTGGCTGCGCTCCAGCGCGCCCAGGCTTCGGGGCGGCTGCGGGTATGCAGCAGATCGACGCCGCGCAGTCTGTCGGTGTTGGCCTCGAACGGGGTTTGCAGGGATGGCGCGCCGACCGGGCCGACGTATTCGTCGGCAAGATGCCAGGCGCTTACGCCGGGGTCCCAGGCGAAATCGTTGCGGCGGATTGCGAGGTCGATGCCGTGTTCGCGCCAGGCCACCGGGCCGCCGGCGGTGACGAGCTTGAGCGACAGCTCCGGCACTTCCGTCTGCAGCGTGGGCAGGCGCGGGATCAGCCAGCGCATGGCGAGCGTGGGTTCGCAGGACAGCGTCAGAGCCTCATTGCTCGGCGGCTGTTTGATGCGCTGCGTCGAGGCGCGGATGAGATCGAAGGCTTCGGAGGCTGCCGCGAGCAGCTGTTCGCCCGCCGGCGTCGGTGTCAGCCCGCGCCCGGCCCGGGTGAACAGGCCGATGCCCAGGTTGCTTTCGAGCTGCTTGACCTGGCGGCTCACTGCGGCATGCGTGACGCACAGCTCCTCTGCGGCGCGCGTGACGCTGCCGAGTCGGGCGGTGGCTTCGAAGGCGCGCAGCGCGTTGAGCGGCGGCAGTTTCGGTTTCATTGAGAAAAGCTTACGGCATCGTGTGAGAAATCGTCGCTATTCGCGGCGCGGGCGGCTTGCTAACGTGCGGCTACGAATCGGCACATGGCAAGGCAAAGGAGTGTAATCCGATGGCAAGCGAAAAATCCGGCGATGCGGTCGTCGACATGCGCAGCGACACGCTGACCCAACCGACCGAGGCCATGCGCGAGGCCATGGTGCGGGCCGAGGTCGGCGACGACGTCTACGGCGAAGACCCCACCGTCAACGAACTCGAGCGGCTCGCCGCGGAGCGCCTGGGCATGGAGGCGGCGCTGTTCGTGCCCAGCGGCACCATGGGCAACCTGATCTCCGTCATGGCCCATTGCGGGCGCGGGGACGAGATGATCCTCGGTGCGGAGGCGCATATCTTCTACTACGAACAGGGCGGTTCGGCGGCGCTGGGCGGCGTGCATCCGCGCACCCTGCCCAACCGCGCCGACGGCACGCTCGATCTCGCCCAGGTCGAGGCCGCTGTGCGCGAGGACAATGCCCATTATCCGGTCAGCCGTCTGCTGGCGCTGGAGAATACGCAGAACCGCTGCGGCGGCCGTGTGCTGACGCCGGAGTATATGGCCGCCGCCGCCGACCTTGCGCACGCGCACGGCCTGCGTCTGCACGTCGACGGAGCGCGCATCTGGAACGCCGCCGTCGCCTTAGGCGTGCCGCCTGCGCGCCTGCTGCGCGGCGCCGACAGCGTCTCGGCCTGTCTGAGCAAGGGGTTGTCCGCGCCGGTGGGATCCGTGGTGGCCGGCAATCGCGAGTTCGTCGCCCGCGCGCGCCGTCTGCGCAAGGCGGTGGGCGGCGGCATGCGCCAGGCCGGCGTGATCGCTGCCGCCGGCATTGTCGCGCTGAACGAGATGGTCGATCGTCTGGCCGAGGATCACGCCAATGCGCAGCGTCTGGCACGGGGCTTGGCCACGCTGGATGGCGTGAGCGTCGATCCGGCTGCCGTGCAGACCAATCTCGTCTATTTTCATCTCGATCGGCCCATTGCCGCCGCGCTGTGCGCCACGCTGGCCGAGCGCGGCGTGCTGATGAGTCCGACCGGCGCCGACAGCATTCGCGCCGTAACGCATCGCCACGTCGGCTCTGGGGATATCGCGCACGTGCTGACGATGTTCTCCGATGTGCTGAGGGCGAAAGCCGCATGAGGAAACGAGCATGAGCGCAACGATACCGGGCCCCGACGGCCAGCCGCGCTGCCGGTGGTGCGAAGCGGCGCCGGAGTTCTTCGCCTACCACGACGCCGAGTGGGGCTATCCGGTGAGCGACGACAGGCGCCTGTTCGAGAAAATCTGCCTGGAGGGTTTTCAGTCCGGCCTGAGCTGGCGCACGATTCTGGCCAAGCGCGAGAACTTCCGCGCGGCGTTCCACGGTTTCGATTTCGACAAGGTCGCGCTGTTCACCGAGCAGGATATCGAGCGCCTGCTGCAGAACGCCGGCATCATCCGTCACCGGGGCAAAATCGAAGCGGTCGTCAACAACGCCAGGCGCGCGCAGGAGATGGTCGCCAGGGACGGTTCGCTGGCAGCCTTCTTATGGCGCTACGAACCCGATCCGGCACAGCTGCCCGAACCGCAGACCGTTTCCACCTCGCCGGAATCCGTCGCCCTGTCCAAGGCATTGAAAAAGCTGGGCTGGAAGTTCGTCGGCCCGACGACGGTGTACGCCTTCATGCAGGCGATGGGGCTGATCAACGACCACGCGGAAGGGTGTGTCATCCGGAGCCAGGTCGAGCAGGCGAGGAACGCGTTCGAGCGTCCTTAGCCCAGGGCGATGCGGCGAGGGCTTTCGCCTCCCGCATCGCCCTGGCTGGCCGCGGGTCAGACCCCGGTACGGGTGAGCACCGCGTTGCCGCGCACCCCCCGCGTGCGCAGCGTGTTCAGGACATCGGGCGTCTCGAGCCAGTTGGCGACCAGGCCGATCTCCGGGTGCAGGCGTCCTTTCGAGACGTAGCTCACCAGGGTCGCCAGGTCGCGTCCATCCGGCACGTCGCTGTCGGTATAGTCGAAGTGCCGGATCGTTCCCGATGTCGGTCCTTCCCAAAAGCGGAAGAAATCGATTGTTGGCGCGCTGCGGCTCGCCTGGCCGAACCAGATCAGGGTGCCGCGCGGCCGGAGCTTGCACAGCGCCTGCTGCAGCGAGTCGCCGCCGACCGATTCCAGCACGACGTCGAAGGGGCCTTCGGCGTCGGCGACGTCGTGCACGATATGATCCGCACCCAGCTCTTCGAGTCGCGCCCCGCGCTCTGGCGAGGCGGTGACGGCCGTCACCTCGGCGCCGCCGGCTGCGGCGAGTTCCGTGAAATAGTGGCCGACGCCTCCGGACGCGCCCGTCATCAGGACGCGCCGTCCGGCGAGTTGGCCTGCGGCGCGCAACAGGCGCAGCGCGCTCAGGCCAGCCAAGGGCAGCGCCGCGGCAACGATCGGGTCGACACCTTCCGGCAGTTTCGCGAGTTGGGAGGTTTGAACGGCGACGCGTTCGGCCCAGCCGGCCGCGGGCGGGTGAGCGACCACGCGCGCTCCGACCTCAGGCCCGGAACCGTCGGCGGCGGAACGGATCACGGTTCCGGCCACGTCCTTGCCCGGCCGCCATCCCGTGGCGGGTTTTTCCAACTGGAAGGTTTCTCCGCGGTTGACCGAATAGGCTTCCACTTCGACGACGGCGCAATCGGGCGCCGGGTCGGGCTCGGGAACGTCGCGCAGGATGACGGCTCTCTCGAAATCGCCGGTGGGCATGAAGGCTTTCATTGTGTCGCTTCCTCGTGTGGCGTGGTGACGGTTCGAGGAAGTATGAGATTATTGGTATATATTTTTAAGAAGGCACTTATTAGTGGTGTAGGTACCCAAAGGATACTTATGAGCGACGATTTCGACGTGATGCGGGACGCCTGTCCGACGCGCCAGGTTCTGGGGCGCGTCGCGAACAAATGGACCATGCTGGTGGTGTTGGCCCTGGAGGGCGGCACGCTGCGGTTTTCCCAGCTGCGTGCGCGTGTGGAAGGCGTGACCCAAAAGATGCTGACGCAGACGCTCAGAGCGCTTGAGCGCGACGGCATGATCACGCGCCGCGTCTACCCGACGGTGCCGGTGACCGTCGAATACGCCTTGACGCCGCTGGGCCGAAGCCTGGGTGAGGCGGTGGCCGTCGTCCGCAACTGGGCCTACGCCAACATGCCGGAGATCGAGAGCGCCCGCAGGCGCTACGACGCAGAGGAAAGCTGAATTTCGGACGCGCCGACTTGCGGCACGCCACGCTGCTGGGCATGCGGGCGGTGTAGTGTCTGGTCAGGCATTCCTCATGCAGGTAGGCTTGTGCGATTTCGCAACTTCCTGAAGATCCCGCGTGCAGGACTCCGAACGCCTCCAACAGCTGCTAAACCGCCTCGACGACGTACGTCCGCGCGAGCGCGTGGAGTTCTCCAAGCGTCTGGCAGGCCTGGAGCGCCGCGTACGTGGTGGGCAGCCGGTCGACCGCGGTCTGGCGAAGCTGGAGCCGGAAATCGAGGCCGCCTGTGAACGCGTGGCGGCGCGGCGTGCTGCGCTGCCAGTGCCGGAGTACCCCGACGAGCTGCCGGTGGTCGCGCGGCGCGAGGACATCGCCCGCGCCATCGCCGAGAACCAGGTGGTCATCGTCTGCGGCGATACGGGCTCGGGCAAGACCACCCAGCTGCCCAAGATCTGCCTGGAGCTGGGGCGCGGCGCCGCCGGCCTGATCGGCCACACCCAGCCGCGGCGCATCGCCGCGCGCAGCGTCGCCACGCGCATCGCCGAGGAACTCAAGACCCAGGTCGGACGCGGCGTCGGCTTCAAGGTGCGCTTCTCGGATCACGTCAGCCCCGAGAGCTATCTCAAGCTGATGACCGACGGCATTCTGCTCGCCGAGATGCAGCAGGACCGCCTGCTCACCCAGTACGACACGCTGATCATCGACGAGGCCCACGAGCGTAGCCTCAACATCGATTTCCTGCTCGGCTACCTCAGGCGCCTGCTGCCGCAGCGCCCCGACCTCAAGCTGATCATCACCTCGGCCACCATCGACCCGGAGCGCTTCTCGCGCCACTTCGGCGACGCACCCATTCTCATGGTCGAGGGCCGCACCTACCCCGTTGAAGTGCGCTACCGGCCGCTGGTCACGCTGGAGGACGACGACGAGGACCGCAGCCAGACCCAGGGCATCGTCGAGGCGTGCATCGAGCTGGCGCGCGAGGGCATGGGCGACATCCTGGTGTTCCTGCCCGGCGAGCGCGAGATCCGCGAGGCCGCCGAGGAATTGCGCAAGCACCATCCGCCGCACACCGAAATCGTGCCGCTGTACGCGCGGCTCTCGGCCGCCGAGCAGCACCGCGTGTTCGAGAGCCATGCCGGGCGGCGCATCGTGCTCGCCACCAACGTCGCCGAAACCTCGCTAACCGTGCCCGGCATCCGTTACGTGGTCGACACCGGCACCGCGCGCATCTCGCGCTACTCCTGGCGCGCCAAGCTGCAGCGCCTGCCCATCGAGCCGATCTCGCAGGCCTCGGCCGACCAGCGCAAGGGTCGCTGCGGGCGCGTCGGGCCGGGCGTGTGCATCCGCCTGTACAGCGAGGAGGACTTCGCCTCGCGCCCCGAGTTCACCGATCCCGAGATCCAGCGCACCAACCTCGCCGCCGTGGTGTTGCAGATGGGCGCGCTGGGCCTGGGCGAGGTCGCCGACTTCCCGTTCATCGATCCGCCCGATCCGCGCCTGGTCAAGGACGGCTACCTGCTGCTCGAAGAACTGCATGCGGTGAACGGGCAGAATCGCCTCACCGACATCGGCCGGCGCCTGGCGCGATTGCCGGTCGATCCGCGCCTGGGCCGCATGCTGCTCGCCGCCGAGCGTGAGGGTGCGCTGCGCGAGGCCTTGGTCATCGTCTCCGCGCTCGCCGTGCAGGACCCGCGCGAACGTCCCGCCGACCGCCAGCAGGCCGCCGACGAGGCGCATAAGCGCTTCCACGACGAACGCTCCGACTTCCTCGCCTACCTCAAACTCTGGGAGCACTACCACGAGCAGGCCAAACACCACTCCAAGTCGCAGTTGCGCAAGCTCTGCCAACGCGAGTTCCTGTCGTGGATGCGCCTGCGCGAGTGGCGCGAGACCCACCGCCAGTTACATGGCCAGCTCGCCGAGATGGGTTTCCGCGAGAACCAGCAGCCCGCCGAGTACGACGCCATCCACCGTGCGCTGCTCACCGGCCTGCTCTCGCACGTCGGCTTCAAGTCCGAGGACGAGCGAGACAAGCATGCCTATCTCGGCGCGCGCAACCGCAAGTTCCACATCTTCCCCGGCTCCGACCTGCACAAGCACGGCCCCAAGTGGCTGATGGCCGCGGAGATCACCGAGACCGCGCGCACCTACGCCCGCACCGTCGCGCGCATCAAGCCGGAATGGATCGAACAGCTCGGCGCGCATCTGCTCAAGCATCACATCTTCGAACCGCACTGGGAACAGCGTCCGGCGCGCGTCGGCGCGTTCGACAAGCTCACGCTCTACGGTCTGGTGGTGCAGCCGCGCAAGCGCGTCGACTACGCGCGCACCCATCCCGCCGAGGCGCGCGAGCTGTTCATCCGCCACGCCCTGGTCTACGGCGAGTTCCGCAGCCGCGGCGGCTTTCTCGCGCACAACCGCGAGCTGATCGAGGAGGTCGAGGAACTGGAGGCCAAGGCTCGCCGGCCGGACATCCTGGTCGACGAACACGTGCTGTTCGAGTTCTACGACCGCCTCATCCCGGCCGACATCAACAACGGCAAGTCCTTCGAGCGCTGGCGCGAGCAGGCCGAACATGAAAACCCCAAGCTGCTGTACCTGACGCGCGAAGCGCTGATGCAGCACGGCGCCGACGACATCACCGCCGAGCGCTTCCCCGACCAGCTTGCCGCCGGCGTGGGCCTGTCGCTGCCGCTGCGCTACCGCCTGGAGCCGGGCGGCGAGGATGACGGCGTGACGCTGACCGTGCCGCTGGCCGCGCTCAAGCAGGTCGACCTCGCGCGCTGCGAATGGCTGGTGCCCGGCCTGCTGGAGGAAAAGCTCACCGCGCTGATCCGCGGCCTGCCCAAGGCGCTGCGCAAGAATTTCGTGCCCGCGCCGGACTTCGCCCGCGCCTGTGCGCAGGCGCTGGAATTCGGCGGCGGCGACCTGTTCGAGGCGCTGACGCAGCAACTCAAGCGCATGACCGGCGTGGACATGCCGCTGGACGCCTGGGACCGCGCCGCGCTGCCCGAGCACCTGCGCATGCGCTTCGAAGTCATCGACGGCAAGGGCAAGGTGCTCGCAGCCGGTCGCGATCTGTCCGGGTTGACCGATACGCTGGAAGGCCGCGTGCAGCAGACCTTCGAGGCCATGCCCACGCAGAGCCTGGAGCGCGACGAGATCACCGCTTGGGATTTCGGTAACCTGCCCGAGAGCGTCGACATCGAGCAGCATGGCCTCGCGCTCAAGGGCTACCCGGCACTGGTGCGCGAAGGCGAGAAGATCGCTTTGCGCGTGTTGGACAGCGCCGCCAGCGCGCAATCCGCGCATCGCGAGGGCCTGCTCGGCCTGCTACACATCGTGCTGCGCGAACAGGTCAAGTATCTGCACAAGCGTCTGCCGCACGCGCAGACTATGTGCCTGCACTTCGCCGCGGTCGGACGATGCGAAGCGCTCAAGGACGACCTTATCGACGCCGTGCTGGAGGAGCTGTTCCTCGCCGAGCCGCTGCCGCGCAGCGAGGCCGAGTTCGCCGCGCGCGTCGAAGCCGGACGCAGCGAGATCGTCACCGCCGCCACGCAACTCGCCGAGCGCATGAACGACGCGCTCGCCGCTTTCCATCGGGTTCGTCAGAGCCTCAAGGGCAACGTCCCGCTGAGCTGGATCGAGGCCGCCGCAGACATCAACGACCAGTTAGCTCATCTCGTCTATCCCGGCTTTGTCCGCGCCACGCCTGCGGCGTACCGCCAGAATCTGCCGCGTTATCTCAAAGCCGTCGAGCGCCGCCTGGAACGCCTGAGTCAGCAGCCGGACAAGGATCGCCGCCTGCGTGTCGAGATCGAGCCGCTATGGGCGCGCTGCAAGCAGCGCTGGGGCGACGGCCGCAACGTCGGCGAGGCGCTGCGCGACTACCGCTGGCAGATCGAGGAACTGCGCGTGTCGCTGTTTGCGCAGGAACTCGGCACACCGCGGCCGGTGTCGGTGGCAAGGTTGGAGAAGCGGTGGAAGGAGATGGGGAGCGGCTGAGCGGATTGCGCTTAAAACGTCGTATCAAATCGCTTACGATGGTCTCAGCCGGATTTACGGGACGACGACCGATGCGACCATCCCTTGCCCTCGATCTTAAGCGCAGCGCCGTGCGCGAAGCGGCGGCGCGTTACCGTACTGCGAACCCACGCGTATTCGGATCGGCACTGCATGGCACCGATCGCGACAGCAGCGACCTCGATTTGCTGGTCGACGCGCTTCCGGGCGCGACGCTATTCGATCTTGGTGGGCTACAGGACGAGTTGGAATCCCTGCTGGGCGTCCACGTCGACCTGCTGACGCCTGCCGACATACCGCTCAAGTTTCGCGAAAGGGTGCTTGCAGAAGCGCGGCCGGTATGAGTGAGAACCGCTTGTCCGACTATTTCCAGCACATGCAGCAGGCTGCGACAGATGCGTGTGATTTCGTGAAAGGTTTGGATAAAAACGATTTTCTTGAGGACAAGCGCACTCAGCAGGCAGTCATCATGAGTCTGATCATCATCGGCGAGGCGGCTACGAAGGTGATGGAAGGACACGCCGGGTTTATGCAGGCGCATCCCGATGTCCCTTGGCGTGGAATGCGCGGCATGCGTAACCGCATCGCCCACGGTTACTTCGACATCAATCTGGATGTCGTGTGGGATACCGTGCAAACGGCGTTACCGGATCTGCTCGAACAACTACCTGCATTGTTGAATGCTGTGGAGAAAGGCGTTCCGTAAAGGCTTTTGGGAGCGGTGGTGGAATCTGTGGGTTTTGACTTGGGAGTACGCCGAGAAGGCAAAAGGCAAGACCAGACCCCGTGAGCGCACTCTGGGGCGACGGCCGCAACGTCGGCGAGGCGCTGCGGGACTACCGCTGGCATATCGAGGAACTGCGCGTGTCGCTGTTCGCGCATGAACTGGGTACTCCGCGGCCGGTGTCGGTGGCGCGGTTGGAGAAGCGGTGGAAGGAGATGGTAGGTTAAACGGGATGTAGGTGAGTTTGGTGCTGGTTGCTGCATGGCGCTGCTATTTTTGCCAAAAGTAGGCCTTGTTTAGTTTGTTTGCTTGAGGGTTGATATTTCCTTGTAATACTTAAACGATAGTTTTGTAAATAGGCTGGGGTCAGCGTGTCTTATGAACGCAAGATGCCCTTTCAGTTTTGGGATGTCTATTGGAGAAAGTCGGTCTTCTTTGTAAAGTTTCAAAAGTAAACGGACATGGCTTCTATAATTTGAATGGACCGTGACCTTTCCTTGGTTTGTTATGCGTAGTCCAGTTATTAATGTGGATCCTCCATTTCTGCTCATAAACCTGGTTTTTTCTCGTTTTATTTTTAATGATGGGTGTTTCGTTTCTTTTAGTAAGTTGTTTATTTCGTTTAGGAATTCGTTGCAGGCTCCTTTTTTGTCCGTCGAAAAAATAAAATCATCGGCGTATCTTGTTAAAGTGGTGTCGCCAAAGCGATCTGGGTCGTTGTCGATTCTTTGTTTTATTTCTAGGTCAATGGGGTGCATGACAATATTGGATATGAGGGGCGATGTTTGGTATCCAACTGGGAGTCTTTCATTTTTGTCAAAACACGATTTTTTTATTAGATCTTTTGTGGGTGATTCTAAAATCCATGAATCAAGAGTGCGTTTGTTGTTTTTTAGTGCCTCCAATAGATCTTTGAATTTTATCGAAGGAAAGAAATTTTCTATATCAACCCTGATAGAATAAAGCGAGTTGGTGTGGAGTTGTGTGTTCAAATTTATAGATGTTCCAGCCTGGAATGCGGTTGCGATATCGCTAATGGGGAGTTTGGATAGAATATTTAAATTAACCCAGGATTGTATGGGCTTTAATTCGGCAGCACATTGTATCGCTATTCGGTTTCCTCCTTGCTTCTTAGGTATCTTTATTATTCTAAATCTAGAGTGCGCGACTCTAATGGCATTTATTATGTTTTCTTCTGGAATATCTAAATCTTCAGAAATTATTTCGGTTATTTTTGGCATTCTTCAATCTCTCTGGATTATTTTTTAAGTGATGGTTTCTAAAGGCGGATGTAAGTGAATGATATTCGGGGCCATAGCGCAAAAATGGGATTGTAATCGGAGAGTGATATATGCGCTTATTGTTGTCTTCGAAGCTGTATATTAACCGGGCTTCCCTCAGAATACCCAGCAGGTGTGTTATCATGTCATATGGTCTTTTCCCGAAAAGAACAATTAGTATGTTGATTAGTTCGGCCCTGGTTATTGGGCCGGATGCTATGATTAGATCATGAATAAAATAAAGAATTTCTTTTCGAGGTGAGAGGTCCGAAAGGTCTGAGGTTACTCGTACTGCATGCTTATGTGTTGGTGGTGTTGCAGCGATACTTAGATCATTGAATACTTCTCCAATGCTATCGACGTAATCATTTTTATCGTGAAGCATGTGATACAAGAGTACTGGAGAGTTTACTTCTTTTGCGGCTGATATTGGGCCGGTGTTTATAAATGATTGGCTGTTTTCGTGGTGTTTGTCATTTATTATTATTAGTTTTTTTCTGAGCTTTTGGTGTGAAAAAGCTCCTAGCTCACAAAAGGCGCTTTCGCTTTCTAGTATAATTATTATTTTGTCGGCAACATTTGTTATTTCGTGTTCTAGGTCTAGTATGTTCTTATTTTTTTCGGTCTTTGATAGTTCGTTGAAAACGCCTTCTGCGTAGATGACTCTATATTCTGGTGACAACCCCTCCAGATGCTTCTTTATGGCCTCTCTTCTTCTGGAAGGGGTGTTGTGCGCGCGATTTGCTCCGCATAAGAAGAAGAGTTGGTTGGCGCGTGAAATAAGTGGTGGGGCGGCGTTAAGTGCCGCCCCAAATTTCTTTAGACGATTGCCTATGCTGTTATTAGGATGTTGCAGTCTATATAGTTTCATGCCTACTAATGCGCGCGATGGATTCTGATCCTGATTCCCGACGACTGGCGGGAATCAGGATCAGAATCCATCGCCAGAAGGGTAAAAAATCAAGGCGGATTGCAACCCGCAACCCGGTTCAGCCGAAGCTGAACAAACGCTAGGCCTTAGTATTGTTGTCTGGCCGCTTAGCTAACGCAAGCACGGCGGACAGTCTGGTCTTCCTTTTGACCGTGCGATGTCGCTGTATTTGCGCTCATGCCAGCGCGAATACGGTGGCACTGTACTATCTGCACCGTAATCGCGCTGCCGGACGTTTCGAATCCATCGCCGACCTCTCGAACCAGGAGAAGCCATGAGCCTCGTCGTCGAACGCCTCTACCGCTATCCCGTCAAGGGACTCAGTCCCGAGGCGCTTGCCGCCGTGACTCTCGAAGCCGGCCGCTGCCTGCCGCATGATCGCCGTTTCGCGCTCGCGCGCAGCGATGCGGCCTTCGACCCGACGCACCCGGTTCATCTGCCCAAGACCCATTTCTTCATGCTCATGCGCGACGAGCGCCTGGCCGAATTGGGCACGCGGTTCGATGCGGAGAGCGGAGATTTCGAGGTCGCCCGCGGCGGCGAGGTTCTGCTCTCGGTCAATCTGGACGATTCGGGCGGCCGCGAGGCCGTCGAGCGTTTCTTCGCCGAATTCCTTGGCGATGCGCCCGGCGTTCCTCCGAAACTCGTCGAGGCGCCGGGCCATGCCTTCGGTGACGCCCGCCGCCGGCCCAATGCCGAGACCGGACAGTACGTCTCGCTCATCAATCTCGCCAGCATCGCGGCCCTTTCCGAGCGCGTCGGCGCCGAACTCGACCCGCTGCGCTTTCGCGCCAACGTCTACTTCAGTGGTCTGCCGGCACGGGACGAACTCGACTGGGTCGACGGGCATCTACGGATCGGCGGCGTACGTCTGCACGTGGTCTCCCCCATCACCCGCTGCGCCGCCACCACCGTCAACCCCGCCACGGCTCGCCGCGACGTCAACGTGCCGCGTGAGTTGATGCAGCACTTCGGGCACAACTACATGGGCGTGTATGCGGAGGTACTCGAAGGGGGTGAACTCGGAGTGGGCGACGCCCTGTTAGTGGAGTCCGCCTGACCGAAACGGGTATCTCCGGCAAAAAATAGTTTCTTTTTAGAAGAAAGAATCGACCATGAACACCAAAGAGTCTTGTTTTTGTCAAAAAGTCCGCGACCGGAATAATGGACCATTGGATGTGAATTAATCTGTAATCCTTCCAGTGTAACACTGTGATGCCAATCGAGTTCATGGATCTTAACATAGCCTTTCTCTCTAAAAAAATCGCCTAGTCCCAACGGCACAACAACTTCAATATCCTTTTTGTTCGGAAGTGATAGGGCTGGATAATGCCGTGTTACTGTTAAAAATACTGTGTATCGATATTCTCCAATCCAAAACGACAAGGCATGAGAGCCGCCCAGATCTCCAGATTCCCAGTTTTCCTTAAAGCACAATTTAGGCGGAAGTTTACGTTTAGGGTATTCCAGTTCAATCGAGGTCCTGCTGCGGCCGTAGCGATACTGAAGATATCCTTTCTCTTTACTGATATCTGGCGATGCGCAAAGCGACACCATCTTTTTGTTCTTTAGCTCTCCAGTCAAAACGGTGATTTGATCCCGTTTGCAAAGAGTTTTTGCTCTTATCGGCTTAGCGCCTATCCCCAATAGATACGACTTGTTCATCGGAACCGGCTCGTTCGGCTTGGACTGACCCGCATGCGCGTCAAACGGGGCGACGAGCAAGAGCATCGACAAACAGGCCATGGCTGCGCCACGCCGCTTGTCGATCACCGATAAAATAGTCCGCGTAAGCCGCATCATGTTCTCTTCGTATCGATAATGCATCGGCGTCTCCCATACTCCAGGTATTTCGCTACCGCCACATGACAGGCTGCCCGATAGTGCCGATCGCGTACGCCAACTGAAGCCTCGTCGCCAGCAAGCGGTCCATCGCCAACCTCGACGATTACATCACGCAAAAGGAGCTGGATGGCCTGTTTTTGAAAATCGCGGACGAGGAAAAGGCCATCCGTACTCAGCCTGTGGCCCGCACGACCGATTTGTTGAGAAAGGTGTTCGGCAGCGTTCGATAGACTTGCCCATTCGCTACTGCGGAAATGACCGAGTACGGTCACACGTTTGAACACTATCCGATAGCTGCGCCCGCACCGCACTGACGGAGCGGGCGCAGATACTCAGCTAGCGACGACCGGAATCTTCCCGATCCGCGCCTGCCACTCGGCAGGGCCGGTCCGGTGCACCGAGGTGCCCTGGGCATCGACTGCCACCGTCACCGGCATGTCCTGCACGGTGAATTCGTAGATGGCTTCCATCCCCAGGTCCTCGAAAGCGACGACGCGGGATTCCTTGATGGCCTTGGACACCAGGTAGGCGGAACCGCCGACCGCCATGAGGTAGGCGCTCTTGTGCTTGCGGATCGCATCGATGGCTGCCGGGCCGCGCTCGGCCTTGCCGACCATGGCGATCAGCCCGGTTTCGGCGAGCATGGTCTCGGTGAATTTGTCCATGCGGGTGGCGGTGGTCGGGCCGGCCGGGCCGACCACCTCCTCGCGCACCGGGTCGACCGGGCCGACGTAGTAGATCACGCGGTTGGTGAAGTCCACTGGCAGCTTTTCGCCCTTGGCCAGCATGTCGGCGATGCGCTTGTGCGCCGCGTCGCGGCCGGTGAGCATGTGGCCGGACAGCAACAGCGTCTCGCCGGGCTTCCACGAGGCGACTTCTGCCGGCGTCAGCGTGTCGAGGTCGACGCGGCGGCTCTTCTCGCCGTCGGGCGTCCAGTGCACGTCGGGCCACAGGTCGAGGCTGGGCGGCTCCAGGTAGGCCGGGCCGCTGCCGTCGAGCACGACGTGGGCGTGGCGGGTGGCGGCGCAGTTGGGAATCATCGCCACCGGCAGGTTGGCCGCGTGGCAGGGGAAGTGCTTGATCTTCACGTCGAGCACGGTGGTCAGGCCGCCCAGGCCCTGGGCGCCGATGCCCAGCGCGTTGACCTTCTCGTACAGTTCGAGACGCAGTTCCTCGTACTGATCGCGCGGCCCGCGGGCGATCAGCTCGCTCATGTCGATGTCTTCCATCAGGGCCTGCTTGGCCATCAGCATGGCCTTCTCGGCGGTGCCGCCGATGCCGATGCCGAGCATGCCCGGCGGGCACCAGCCGGCGCCCATGGTCGGCACGGTCTTCAGCACCCAGTCGACCAGGTTGTCCGAGGGGTTGAGCATGGCGAACTTGCTCTTGGCCTCCGAGCCGCCGCCCTTGGCCGCCAGCGTGATGTCGACGGTGTTGCCCGGCACTAGTTCGACGTGCAGCACCGCCGGGGTGTTGTCGCGGGTGTTCTTGCGCGCGAACAGCGGGTCGTCGAGCACCGAGGCGCGCAGCTTGTTGTCGGGGTCGAGGTAGCCCTGGCGCACGCCTTCGTTGACGGCGTCCTGCAGGGTGCCGCCGAGTCCTTCGAAGCGCACGTCCATGCCGATCTTCAGGAACACGTTGACGATGCCGGTGTCCTGGCAGATCGGGCGCTTGCCCTCGGCGCACATGCGGCTGTTGGTCAGGATCTGGGCGATGGCATCGCGCGCCGCCGGGCTTTCCTCGCGCTCGTAGGCCTGCGCCAGGTGCTGGATGTAGTCGGCGGGGTGGTAGTAGCTGATGTACTGCAGCGCGGCGGCAATCGTTTCCACCAGATCGGATTCTTGGATGACGGTCGTGGTCATGTGTCGGCTTCCATGCGTGATTCAGAGGTGCAATATGTTAGGCCGTTCGCTGTTCCGGGTCAGGCCCCGGCAATAAGCATAGTTGGATCGGTCGCGCTATTTGGCGACGCCCGTGCCGGGTGTCGATCGTGCGCAATGCGGCTGGCATCGCTGTCGACCGCTGATTGATGCGTTAAGATTGTGATTTGCCTTTCTTATTCGGCGGCGTGGCTGCCCGGATACTGGTGTTTGCTATGCGGGGGTTCGTCACCAAATGCAGATAGATACCGACGAACTCCCTGTGGCTGGCGACGAAGCTCTACGTTGCCTGCCGGCCGGCGTGGTCAGGCTCGACGGCGAGGTGCTGGACTACGCGAATCCGGCCGCGCTCTCGATTCTGGAGGCCGACGACGCCGGGCAGGTGCTGGGCCGGCCGGCGCTCGATTTCATCCATATCCTCGATCGCGCCCGGCTGTCGGTTCTGTTGAGGCGGATCGGACGTCTGGATGGCGCCAAACCTGGCGTCGAGTGTCAGATCCGTACCTGCCGGGGCAACCTCCGTGCTGTCACCATGACCAGTGCGGCCGGCGAAGGGACGGACGACACCGCCTGGATCGTGTTCATGGACATCACGCGCCGGCGTCTCAATACCCACCTGCAGGAAACCGAGCGCAACATTCGCCGCCTGTTCGCGAACACCTCGGACATCTACTACCGCATCGATGCCGAGGGCAAGGTGCTGATGGCCAGCCCTGCGGTGGAGCGGGTGCTCGGGTACCGTCCCGAAGAGGTCGTGGGTTGCGATTCCACCATTTTCTATGCCGATCCGGGCGAGCGTCAGGTCCTGGTCGAGCAACTGGCTGCGGATGGTCAGGTCTCCGATTACCACGTGCGCCTGGTGAGAAAGAGCGGCGATCTGGTGGACGTTTCCTTCAGCTCGCATGCGCTGTTCGACGACGAGGGCAACTACATCGCCGTCGAGGGTGTCATGCGCGATATTACCGAGCGCGTGACGCTGGAGCGGCTGTTGCGCCAGTTGGCCGCCACCGACGAACTGACCGGCATTTCCAATCGCCGTACCTTCCTGGAACACGCTGCGCAGGCATTGCGGCGCTGGCAGAGGCATCGCCAGCCGCTCGCGCTGCTGATCGTCGATCTGGATTGGTTCAAACAGGTCAATGACCACCACGGACATCTCTACGGCGACGAGGTCCTCAAGCGCTTCACGGATACCGTACGGACCGAACTGCGCGAAATCGACATCTTCGGTCGGTTGGGTGGGGAGGAGTTCTGCGTGGTGGTGGAGCGTTGCGGCGTGGGCGAAGCCACGGAGGCGGCTGAACGCATCAGAGCGAGGGTCGAGGCAATGGAGTTGACGGCGCCCGACCGGTCGCGGCTGCATCTGACCGTCAGCATCGGAGCCACCTGCGTTCAGCCCTCCGACCGACGCATCGAGGAGCTTCTGAGTCGGGCAGACGCCGCTTTGTACGTCGCCAAACAAAGTGGACGAAACCGTTTGAAATGGGCTCCGGACGCGGACGTCCGAAATGTCTGAAGCGCTGCCGTACGCATGAAGGTATGGCCGGCCTGAGATCCCCGGATGCCGCTGTTCCTGATCCGGCGAGGAGACAAGCCGGCGCCGTTGGCAGCTTGTGTCGGATGCCCGGCTAATCCATCTTTAGCCCTGAAGTGACAACAATTGAAGCGCTGGGCGTGTTGTTACCGACGGAAGAAGTCGACGCGGCTCGGTGGATGAGCGTAATGCCGCGGGTTTTGTCGGAAGCGGTGTTCCCGGATTGGTGGGAGGATGCAGTGGTATTCGAGCAGAGTCAGTTTGACGTAAACGATGCCTGGGTCGTTTTTCGGCTGAATAGCGTGCCAATGTCTACTGAAGTCGATGGTGACTTCAACCTGCTGTGCATCATGGACGTGGCGAGTTGCTACATATTCGGTAACGAGTTGATGCCCGTTCAGTCGTGGGATGTGCCGGAATCCGCCGTGACGCGATTGATCGAGTCGGGGAAGTCGCAGGCCCAGTTGTTGCCACATCGATTTCTTCTGTCCTCGGAGTTCGAACTGGAAAGGTTCGAGGCTACGGCGGATCAACTGGGCGTGGAAGTGCAGTGGGCGACGGACGAGGAGTTATTGCCCCTGGTCTCGGAAACACGTGAGATTTTCCGCGAGAGCTTTGAGCGGAGGGGATCGAATTAGGAGTCCGGCAGGCCTTGCCGCGACGATCCGTTCGCGGCGGGTGAAGCGCGCGCGAACGCGGCTTCATTCGCGTAGCAGCCGTTCTGTCTCCCGCTCGATCTGTTGCGCCTGACGGTCGCCCGCGTGGGTCTCGCCGACGTGCCTGAACCGCAGCCGGCCCTGTTTGTCGGCCAGGTAGAAAGCTGGCCAGTAGCGGTTGTGCAGGGCGCGCCAGTAGGCCAGGTCGTTGTCCATCATTACCGGGTAGCCGATCTTGAACTCGGCGATCTTCGCGGCCAGCCGGAAGCGGCTTTTCTCGTAGCCGAACTCCGGCGAATGGATACCGATCACCTGAAACCGCTTGCCGGCAAATCGGCGCTCGATCTCGTGCAGCCAGGGGATGGAGCGATAGCAGTTCCAACAGCCGAAGGTCCAGACGTCCAGCAGCACCACTTTGCCGCGCAGGTCCGCTCGGCGTAGCGGCGGGCTGTTGAGCCAGTCTTGCGCCTGAGTGCTGGTGAACTGCGGCATCTGCCGGGCGCCGCCGACGGGCGCCGCGCCGGCGAGCGGTGCGAGGAACAATGTCAGAAGAAGGAATGTAGAGCGCATGGTGCAAGTCCCGGGTGACGTGGTTACCTTAGTCGGCCCGGCATGCCCGCGGCTTACAGTTCCGGCATCGTGCCGGACGATTTTCTACCGCTTCGCACATTGAACTGAATCAGACGAACTACACTTGTACACAAACAACACCTAAATGATCGTGGTGACATGCTGTCGACCCTCTACTGGACCGTTGATTTGTGCGCAGACGCCGATCAAGGGGGCTGGGAGCCGGCTGAACAAGCGAATGCTCTGAATGAGCTGCAACAGACGGCCGGGTTCCTGCTTGGTGCTTGTTTGCAGGGGGAGCGCTCCCCGGCAGGTGGAGTTGCGACTGCGCGTTGCGACAGATCGCCGGCGCGGCGGTCCGGGCTGCGAATTCCCCCACGAACCCGGCGGGCCTTGCGCGGGGCCGACGCTCAGTAATCCCATGCCGGCAATAACTCCAATGCATCGCCGCTGGCCGCCTGGTTCAGGGGCTTTCGCCGCTTGTCGCGGCGCGCTTCTCCAGGCTCTGACGAGACATCCGACTCCGATCCTCGAAGGTCTCGCTTGTTGCGCTCGCGGCGCGGATTCCGGGCAGAGCGCCTTCCGTTCATCGCCGGGTACGTTCATCCTCCGATCCAATTGCGGACACGATCTGGCCGTCGTTCGGAATCGGTTCGACGCGCGCACCGGTTCGGACGACGATCGAAATTCGCCTTGGGGAAGCGTTCCGGGGAAGCGGCGCCGACGGCGCGATACAGATCAACCGAATACGAAAGCGCAGGCTCTCGACCTGCCACTAAGTTAGGACTGAGGAAATCGACAATGAAGCAAGTCACGGATGAGGAGAGACGGACCGCTGTGGTGGATGCCGCGGCGCAGCGTGTGCGCGAGCGGTGGCGCAAGGACGAGGCCGACACCATAGAGCGCTTCGTGCGCTTGTACTACGTGGACGTTCCTCCGGAGGACATCGCGCGCAGCCGGGTGGATAACATCTACGGCGCCGCGCTGTCGCATTGGACTCTCGGGCACGTCTGTCGCCCTGGGCAGAGCCACATCCATGTGTACAACCCGGATCCGGAGCAGAACGGCTGGGAGTGCAACCATACGATCGTGCAAATCGTGACCGAGGACATGCCGTTTCTCGTCGATTCGGTATCGATGGCGCTGAACAAGCTGGGGCTCACCATCCACCTGACCATCCATCCCATCGTCGCGACGGTGAGAAACCGCAAGGGCGAGATCACCGAACTGCTGACCGGCCGCAAGGCCGAGGGGCCGCAGCACGAGGCCTGGATGCACTTCGAGGTGGACCGGCAGACGGAACACGAGCAGTTGGAGGCGATTCACCGGGAGATCGCGACCGTGCTGCAGGATGTCCGCGTCTCCGTCGAGGACTGGCAGTGCATGGTCGCGCAGATGGATCAGACGATCGAGGAGCTGGGCGGGAGCTGCGCGCCGGTGGACCAGGCCCATTTGGCGGAGGTCACGGCCTTCCTCAAATGGCTGCGCGACAACCACTTCACCTTCCTGGGCTATCGCCGCTACGAACTGCGCCGCAGCAGGAAGGGTGACGAACTCCATACGGTAGCCGGCAGCGGTCTGGGTCTGTTGCGCCAGACGGGCGGCGAAACTGCGTCGCAGAGTTTCGCCTCCCTGCCCGGCGAGGTGCGCAAACAGGCGCGTGATCCCGAGCCGCTGATACTGGCCAAGTCCAATACCCGTTCCAGGATTCACCGGCTGGGATACATGGACTACATCGGCATCAAACGCTACGACGCGAAGGGCGCCGTGATCGGGGAGCACCGTTTTCTCGGTCTGTTCACCTCTGCGGCCTACAGCCACAACCCGCGCTCGATTCCGATCCTGCGCAACAAGCTCCAGGTGGTGCTGGATCGCGCCAATCTTCGCCTGGACAGCCATGCGGGCAAGGCCCTGATCAACATCCTCGAGGAGCATCCGCGGGACGAGTTGTTTCAGGCCTCCACCGACGAGTTGTATGAAACGGTCAAGGGGATCCTCAATCTGCAGGGCCGCCAGCGCGTACGGCTCTTCGTGCGCTACGACAGATTTCAGCGTTTCGTGTCCTGCCTCGTCTATGCGCCGCGCGAGCGCTATACCACGGTCGTCAGAGAGGCGATGCAGGAGGTGCTCAGGGCGGCCTTTGGCGCGCAGGCTGCGGAGTTCTCCGTACAGTTGTCGGAGTCCGTGCTCGCGCGCATCCACTTCATCCTGAGGTTGGCCGAGCCGGGGCGCCCGGAATACGACCATGCCGAACTGGAACGCCGCCTGGCGCAGACGCTACGTTCCTGGACCGACGATCTGGCCGAGGCGCTGGCCGACTATTTCGGCGAAGAGCGGGGCAACCGCATGTTCGCCCGCTACGGCACGGGTTTCAGCGCGGCCTACCGGGAGGACACCAGCGCGCGTACCACCGCCCACGACATCGAGCGCCTGGAAGCCCTCAAGGAGGAGGGAGACCTCGGGATCAGCCTGTACCGGGAACTGGAAGCGCCGGACAACATGCTGCGCTTCAAGCTGTACCAGGCCGCGAATCCGATCACGCTGTCGGACGTCCTGCCGGTGCTCGAGCACATGGGCGTGCGCGTGGTGGACGAGCGGCCCTACGACGTGCAGCGCAACAACGACACCGCATGCTGGATACATGATTTCGGGCTTTCCTATGCCGGTGCCGGACAACTGGAAGCCGAACGCGTGCGCGACAACTTTCAGGAGGCCTTCACCGCCGTCTGGCAGCGCCGCGCCGACGACGACGGGTTCAACCGCCTGGTCCTGACGGCGGACCTGCCCTGGGGGGACATCGTCGTCTTTCGCGCCTATTCCGGCTATCTGGGGCAGGCCGGCGTGCAGTTCAGCAAGTCCTACGTGCAGGAGACGCTGGCCGACAATCCGCGCATCGCCAAGGCGCTGATCCGGTTCTTCTACGCCCGCTTCGAGCCCAAGGGCCAGGACGAGCGCAAGGCGGAAAAGCTCAGGGAACAGATCGAGGCCGAACTCGAGGAGGTCTCCAGCCTCAATCAGGACCGCATCCTGCGACGCATACTGGCGGCCATGCAGGCCACCGTGCGGACCAACTACTTCAGCACCTTCGGCGATGCGGACTCGCGCGGTCACCTGTCGCTCAAACTGCGGCCGGCGCTGATTCCGGACATTCCCAAACCCGTTCCCGCATTTGAAATCTACGTCTACTCGCCGCGGGTAGAAGGCGTGCATCTGCGTGGCGGCAAGGTTGCCCGAGGCGGACTGAGATGGTCGGAGCGCGGCGAGGACTATCGCACCGAAGTGCTCGGTCTGATGAAGGCGCAGATGGTCAAGAATGCCCTGATCGTCCCGGTGGGAGCCAAGGGCGGGTTCGTCTGCAAGCGTCTGCCGGAGGATCGCCAGGCGATGCGGGAGGAGGTTCTGGACTGCTACCGCACTTTCATCCACGGCCTGCTCGATCTGACCGACAACATCGTCGAGGGCACCGTGGTCCCGCCGCAGCGCGTGGTGCGCCATGACGAAGACGATCACTATCTGGTGGTCGCCGCGGACAAGGGCACGGCCACCTTCTCGGATTTCGCCAACGAGGTGGCGGGCGAATACGGTTTCTGGTTGCGCGATGCCTTCGCCTCGGGCGGCTCGACCGGCTACGACCACAAGAAGATGGCGATCACCGCGCGCGGCGCCTGGGAAGCCGTGAAGCGGCATTTCCGCGAGTTGGGCCGGGACATTCAGAACGACGAGTTCACCGCCATCGGCGTGGGCGATATGTCGGGCGACGTGTTCGGAAACGGTATGCTGCTGTCGCCGCATACCCGCCTGGTGGCGGCCTTCGACCACCGGCACATCTTCGTCGATCCGAACCCGGACACCGAAGCCGGCTATGCGGAGCGGCAGCGCCTTTTCGCCCTGGACCGCTCCAGCTGGGGCGACTACGACGCGGCCACGATATCCGCCGGCGGCGGGGTGTGGCCCCGAACCGCCAAGTCGATCCCCGTGTCCGCCGAAATGCGCGAGGCGCTGGGTATCGAGGCGAACCGGCTTGCACCCAACGATCTGATCAGCGCGATCTTGAAAGCTCCGGTGGACCTGTTCTGGAACGGCGGCATCGGTACTTACGTCAAGTCCAGCGATGAGTCCCACGTGGATGTCGGCGACAAGGCGAACGACGCGGTTCGTGTTGATGCTACGCAGCTGCGCTGCAAGGTCATCGGCGAGGGCGGCAATCTGGGCATCACGCAACTGGCGCGCGTCGAATTCGCGCAGCTGGGTGGGCGCGTCAACACCGACGCGATCGACAACTCCGGCGGCGTCGACTGCTCCGACCACGAAGTCAACATCAAGATCCTGGTCAATCAGGTGGTGGACGACGGTGATCTGACCATGAAGCAGCGCAACAAGCTGCTGGTCAGCATGACCGACGAAGTGGCGAGCCTGGTGCTGGAGAACAACTATCGCCAGACCCAGGGCCTTACCCTCATGCAGGCGTGTGCACCCGAGATGCTGGACGAGCACGTGCGCTTCATGCGGGAACTCGAACGCGAGGGTGTGCTGGATCGCCGTGTGGAGGGGCTGCCGGACGACGAGACGCTGACCGAACGCCGCAAGCTGCTGCAGGGGTTGACGCGCCCGGAACTCGCGGTGCTTCTCGCCTACGCGAAGATACGGACCTACGAGTCGCTGTTGCATTCGGATCTGGTGGAATCCGAATTTGCGGCCAACGAACTGGTGCACTATTTCCCCCAACCGATCCAGGAGCGCTTCGGCGCCCAGCTTCTGCAGCATCCGCTACGCAATGAAGTCACGGCAACCGCCGTGGCGAACCGCATCGTGAGCAGGATGGGCGCGACGTTCCTGTTCCGCGTGCGGATGAATACCGGAGCGGAGACCGCAGAGGCGGTGCGGGCCTATCTCGCGGCGCAGGACATCTACGGGCTAAAGAGGCTGTGGCTGGAAGTCGACCGGCTGGACAATCAGGTCTCCGCTCAGACCCAGACCCGCATGCTGCAGTGGATCTGTCAGCTGCACGAGCATGCGACCCAGTGGATACTGCGCAACCTCGATACGCCGCTGGTCATAGAGGATGCCGTCGAGCGCTTTGCGCCCGCGGTCGCAGCGCTGACGGATTCGCTGGACGACATCCTGCCCGAGTCCAATCAGGCGCGGCTCAAGTCCGATGTGGACGACCTAGTGCGCGGCGCGGTTCCCGACGGTCTTGCGCACAGCATCGTCAACCTGAACACGCTCTACTCGTCTCTGGACCTCGTTCAGGCATGCGCCCGCACCGAGGCTCCGCTCGACAAGGCGGCGCAGGTATATTTCCGCGCGGGTACGCGCCTGAATCTGGACTGGCTGCGCGAGACGCTGGTTCGATTCGAGGCCGCCGATCCTTGGCAGGAGCGCTATCGCAAGGGGCTGGAGGACGAGTTCTATGTCCACCTACGGTCGCTGACGGTACGTATCCTCAGCACCACGGATCTGGAGGCCACGGATGCCTCCGCCCTGGTGGATGAGTGGGCCGAGGCCAACGGCGCCTTGCTGAATCGCATGCAGCGCACGCTGGACGAGCTGCGGTCGGTGGCCCAGGTCGATCTGCCGATGCTGGGGGTGGCGTTGCAGGAGCTGCGGGAACTGGCCAGCGGGCAGTGAGCCGAAACGCGGCGCTTTATCAACGCGAAAAGCCGCCGGCGCTTTTGGCGCCGGCGGCCGTGTCGTGGCCGGAGCGGGCGAGCCGGTCACCCGCTCCGGTGGTTTTGCCGCCCGGCGTGTCGCTCGAATGCGGCGCTGCTGCCGGGCTCATCGCCGGCAAGTGGAGGAATGCCGCGCGGCGGCCGTGGTCGGTCCGACGATTCCAAGGCTGATGCCGCTCAGTAGTGCGCTGGTCTGAACTGCGTTCTGGCCAGGGCGTCGCCGCGTTGCCTTGGCGGGGGCTGCCTGCGCCTTGAGCCGACGTTCACGCCAGCCCGTCAGGAGGCTGTGGGAATCCAGCTTCAAGGGCTGGTCGATGGCGGCCAGCAGGTCCTCGCGGGTATATCCCATGTCATCCAGCTGGTGGTCGTCGTAGCTGAGCAGCCGCCTTGCCAGCCGTTTGAATTCCCGCCGCCGTTGCCAGGCGTGCAACCAGCCGCTGAGTGCCGCCGGCAAACGCATGGTATGCGTTGCCCGCAAGGGCTGGATCGTGGCGGGTGACTGGGGTCGCGGTATCTCGCAATGCGTGTGGTAGAAATCCGACATAACAACTCTCCTCTTCGACGGCTGCATTCGGCAGCCGGCTGATGAACGGTGAATCGATAAGGGTCGCGACCTTGGAAGTGAGGATGATGTCGGGGGAGTGCTAAATCAAACGAAAAGATCTATATTGAGCGTTAAGAAAAATTGAAGGATACGGATATGGAATCGATGTCTGCCTCTACCGACGCCTCGCCCTTCGGACAGGGGGCGATGCCGCTGCTGGACACCGATGTGTTGCAGACCTTCGTGGCGATCGCCGAGAGCGGCAGCTTTACGCGCGCGGCCCGCCAGGTCTTCCGCACGCCTTCCGCGTTGAGCATGCAGATCAAGCGCCTCGAGGAAACCCTGGGCCGACCGCTGTTCGTGCGTCAGGCGCGCCAGGTGAGCCTGACGCCGGAGGGCGAGCTGCTGCTCGGCTACGGTCGGCGCTTGCTCAAGCTCAACGAGGAGGCGGTCACCCAGTTTCTCGCTCCGGCGCTGGAGGGTACGGTGCGCTTCGGCTCGCCCGACGACATCGGCACGCGCATCCTGCCCGGCGTGCTGGCGCAGTTCGCCCGCAGTCACCCGGCGGTGCAGGTTGACGTGAGGACGGGGGGGAGTCTGGAGATGGTGCGGAGGCTGGATGAAGGCGAACTCGACCTGATTCTGGTCACCGCCGACAACGATGGTATGGAGCCGGGGCGCGGTGAGGCGGTTTACAGCGAACCGTTGGTCTGGGTCTGCCGCGACGGTGGCATCGCGGCGCGGCGCTCGCCCTTGCCCTTGGCTCTGGCCAATCAAGGGTGTGCCTGGCGCAGATCGGCGCTGACCGCGTTGGACCGCATCGGTATGACCTACCGCATCGCCTATACCAGCGAACACTGTTCGGGGCAGGAGGCCGCGATGCTGGCCGATCTGGCAATCGCCCCTTTCCCTTCGAGCCTGGTGCGGGCGCCGCTGAGGAAGGTGGACGCGGACGTCGGGCTGCCGCCGCTGGGTGAGTACCAGGTGCTGCTGATGCGTCGTTCCGGCATCGGACAGATCGGCGAAGCCCTGGCAGGTTATGTTGCGGAGGCGTTTCGCAACCTGCGTTGCTGATCGTCTGGTGAGCGCTTTGTCCGTGAATCGTGGCCTTGGCGCCGGATTCGCGGGGCAATCCGTGGGTTGTTGCGCCGAAATGCACTAGACTATTACGGCGCCTGCGGAGCGAGGTTCGAAGAAAAACACTGCCTTGTGCCCGGTTCGTCCACTCGCGGAAAGTAAAATCCTATTGCGGTATGCGCCCTGAGTAGGGGCGGTAATCAATTCGATGTGTGGCTTGAAACGGTGAGTTTCGCAGCCGCTTCGTCGGCGTGCGGCGTCTTTTGCCTGCTTGGCAGAGTCCCGTGGGTATACCTGGAAAACGGCCTGATCGATAAGGAGAAAATCTAATGTTTGGTCGAATGTCCTTTCAGATCAAGACTTGGCTCCTCGTCCTGGTGCTGGTGTCTTTTTCTCTTCTGGTGATATTCCGATACCAGGTTCTCGTCGACAACATCGTCAACCTTGGAATCCAGCAAAACTCGGAGACCATGCTCGGTGGTTACAAGAGCGAGTTGAAGAACATGGTCGACGTGATGGCGTCGACGCTGGCCGAGGCCAGCCAGGGCGCGACGAGCCAGGAACAGGTCCATCAGATTTTCGAGCGTCTGGTGAAGAATGCCCGGTTCTTCCCGGACAAGTCCGGTTACTTCTTTATCTACAAGAAGGGCGGCACGGTGTTCGTGCATCCCACCCAGCCTAATCTGGAAGGGAAGAATCTGATCAATCTCAAGGATCCGAAGGGCACCATGGTGATCAAGGATCTGAATACGGTCGCGGAGCACGGCGGCGGCTACGTCACGTACATTTGGAACAAGCCGGGCGAAGGTCTGAAGCCCAAGCTGTCGTACGCCAAGATGATTCCCGGCCAGCCCTATTGGATCGGCACCGGCGTGTACATCGGCAACATCGAGAAGAAGAATCAGCAGATTCTGGGGACCATACACAAGAACACGAACGCCTTCCTGACCGGGCTGTACATCGTGCTGGGCGTGGTGCTGCTGCTGGTCATCGCCCCCCTGGCCTTCCTGTTGATCCGGGGCATCGTCAAGCCGATCCGGGAACTGACCGTGGTGGCGGACGAATTCAGCCGCGGCAAGATCGATCTGGAAATACCGTACACCGATCGTACCGACGAGATCGGCAAGCTGGCCAATGCGCTGGACAGGTTGGGTCGGAGCGTCAAGGTTGCGCTGTCGCGAATGAAGCGCTGAGCAAGTCCGGTGGCGGCGGCTTCGCCGTCGTCACTGGAAGCCATCTTCCGGCCCGGACGGGCGGGATGTGATGGCCTGAATTCGATAGCAGCAACCGGAGTGTGGCGCGTGTGTCACGAAGCCAGAATTCCGCGCATGTTCACAATCGGTACGTTTCGATGAATTCCAAGAACCTGTTCCATCTGTTGTTGCTCGCCGCCATCTGGGGCGGGAGTTTTCTGTTCATGCGCGTTTCCGCGCCGGTACTCGGAGCGATTCCAACGGCTTTCGGGCGGGTTCTGCTGGGTGCGGCCGGTCTGTTCGGCCTGTTGCTCGCGATGAGGGTTCCGCTGTCCTTCGGCGGACGTTTCAAGATCGTTTTGGCTCTTGGCAGCATTACCTCGGGCATCCCCTTTCTGATGTTTTCCCTGGCTGCAGAGGTTTTACCGGCGGGTTACAGTTCGATCCTCAATGCGATGACTCCGCTAATGGGAGTCCTCATCGGCGTTTCGTTTTTCGACGAGCAGCTTACCGCGCGAAAACTCGCCGGTGTGGCTATCGGCCTGGCCGGGGTGTTCGCGCTGACCGAGACCGGTCCCGTCGGCATGAACGCGGCGACCTTGCTGGGCGTGGGAGCCTGTCTCGTCGCGACGGTGTGCTACGGCTTTGCGAGCTACCTCACCAAGCGGTTGGTCACTGGCCACGGCATCGATAACCGTGTGGTGGCGTTCGGCAGCCAGGCGGGTGCGGTGCTGACGCTGGTGCTGTTCATGGCATGGCATGGCGTTTCGACACCCATCGCCTGGTCCCAGGTGAGCGGCGATGTCTGGGCGTCGATGCTGGCGCTGGGGCTGGTGTGCACTTCGTTTGCCTATCTGCTGTTCTTCCGCCTCATTTCCGAGGTCGGTGCCTTGAGCACGTTGACGGTGACGTTCCTGATTCCCCTGTTCGGCGTGTTCTGGGGTTGGCTGTTGCTGCACGAGCGCCTGTCATTGGGCTATGCTCTGGGCGGCGGTATGATCGGTCTGGCGCTATGGCTGGTTCTGAGCCCCGCCGGAGGCAGGTTGTCCGGGCTTGCGCCGGGGGAGCCGAAATGAGCCCGGCAGGGGGCGGCTTTTTGCGGCACGGGAGGTGCGCGTGAACAGCGAAACGCTGCGGGAAGGCGGATGTCAGTGCGGACACGTGCGCTATCGGCTCAATGGCCCGCCGCTGACGCTATACGCCTGTCACTGCCGCGATTGCCAGAAGCAGTCCGCCAGCGCATTCGGCATGTCGCTGTGGGTGCGCCGCGATGACTTCGAAATCGTATCCGGAGAGCTTTCGTTCTGGACCACGCGCGGCGACAGCGGAGCGGAGAAGATCTGCGCGTTCTGCCGCCACTGCGGCACGCGCATCCACCACGCCTCGGACGACGACCGCACGCCGTTCAGCGTCAAGGCGGGCACCCTGGACGACACGTCCGGGCTGCAGCCGGTGGCGCATATCTGGACGAAGCGGGCGCAGCCGTGGGCGCTCATCGACCGGGAGCGCCAGCCGTGTTTTGCGGAAGAACCCGAAGACGAGGAATTGATGCGCCTGTGGCAGGCGCATCATGGATCGGCGTAGAGGCGTTCTATTCTTCGGTTCCACCGGCGTGTCGCGAATCGGCGGGCGCCTCTTCGCGCCGTGTCATGCCGTAGTCGCGCGCGACCTCGGCGATGCGCAGCCTGTAGTCCTCGAAGATCCGTTCGCGTCCCGTCGCCTGCGCGCTGCGATGTGTCTCCACGTTGCGCCACTCGCGGATCGCCGCTTCGTCGCGCCAGAACGAGAGCGAGAGCAGCTTGCCGGCGTCGCCGAGGCTCTGGAAGCGTTCGATCGAGATGAATCCGTCAATGTCCTGCAGGAGGGGCTGCAGAGCGGCGGCGATGTCCAGATACTGGTCCTGACGCTCCGGCCGCAGCCGCACCTCGAAGATCACGGCGATCATCTTGTGCCGCCTTTGGCGTGAGGCGCCGAGGCGAGCGTCAGGAACGTCCGGTCCTCGCGCAGAATGAATTTCCGCTCCTGGGCAAAGGCGTAGTTCTCCCGCCCGAGCGGATCGTCCGCGAGGCGCTTGCGGTACTCTTCGTAGGCGGCGAGGCTCTCGATGCTGTAGATCCCGTAGGCGAGCGTGGCCGAGCCCTCGTGAGGCGCGAAGTAGCCGATAAGGTCGGCGCCGCAGCGCGGGATCGCCTGACCCCAGTTCCGGGCATAGCTCAGGAAGTCCGAGCGCTTGGTGGGATCGATCTGATAACGGATGATACAGGTGAGCATGTCTGCGACCTCTTGCTGAACGAGGTATGGATGATCGCGCCTCGATGCCCGAGGAAGTTTCGGCGCAGCCCGAAACGTGCCTCTGCCCGGGATCGCTATACTCGCCTCAGGAGGTGCCCGCGTGAATGCGTATCGAATGGCTGAACTGGGTTTGCTGCTAGGCGAGCCCGCGCGTGCGGCGATGCTTTCCGCACTCATGGACGGGCGAGCCCTCAGCGCCGGCGAACTGGCCATTGTGGCCGGCGTTGCGCCGCAGACGGCGAGCGGCCATCTCGCCCGTTTGACGGAAGCCGGGTTGCTGAAAGTCGAGCGCCAGGGCCGGCATCGCTATCACCGTCTGGCGTCCGCCGATATCGCGCAGCTGCTCGAGACGTTCATGCAGGTCGCCTCGGCTTCGGCGTTGCCGCCCGGGCGCAGTCCGCTGATCGGTCCGCGCGATGTGGCGATGCGGCGCGCACGGACCTGCTACGACCACCTGGCCGGCGAGCTTGGCGTTGCCCTGTGCGATGCGCTGGTGGCACGGGGCGCGGTGGAGTTCGACGACGGCGCCGGCATCGTCACGGCGGCCGGTGTGGATATGCTGCGCGAGGCCGGGGTGTCCTTGGACAATGCCGGCACGCGGCGTTCGGCGCGACCCTTGTGCCGGCCCTGCCTGGACTGGAGCGAGCGGCGTCCGCATCTGGCCGGGAAACTCGGCGCGGCGCTGTGTAGCCATTTTCTGGAGCAGGATCTGCTGCGCCGAGTGGAGGGTTCGCGCGCCTTGCGGGTCACGGGCAAAGGGCGTTCCGTGCTGCGAGAGGTATGGGGAATCGGGGCTTTTTGACGTCGTGTCTGCGGTGCGTGATTGCATCGCCCCGGCCGGGAAGCAACGCCCGATCTCGACAGCCACTGGCAAGTTCGCTTGCGCCCGCCTAGTCTTTGCACCCATCCCGACTCCGGTCGGCATGACAACACAGCATGAGGGGCGGATGGCTTGGCGATGAACATGATCAACGAAGAAGCGCTGGCGGCGGCGCGCAGCCTGGACGACTGCTGCGCGCTGGACGCGAACGATCCGCTGCGCGGCCTGCGCGAACAGTTCGAGCTGCCGGAGGGCGTGATCTACCTCGACGGCAACTCGCTCGGCGTCATGCCGCGGGCGACGCCGGAGCGGCTGCAGGCCGTGACGCGCGAGGAATGGGGGCAGGGGCTGATCCGTTCGTGGAACAGTGCCGGGTGGTTCGACCTGCCGGCCAAGGCGGGCAACAAGATCGCGCGGCTGATCGGCGCCGGCGCGGGCGAGGTGGTCGCCACCGACAGCACCTCGATCAACCTGTTCAAGGTGCTGAGCGCGGCGCTTCAGATGCAGCGCGAGGACGCCCCGGCGCGTAGGGTGATCGTCTCCGAGCGCGACAATTTTCCGACCGATCTTTACATCGCGCAGGGGCTGACGCGCGAGCACGGCTACACGCTGCGGCTGATCGACGATCCGGCCGAGCTGCCGCAGGCGCTGGACGCAGAGGTGGCGGTGCTGATGCTCACCCACGTCAACTACCGCACCGGCGCGATGCACGACATGGCCGAGGTGACGTCCGCGGCGCATGCCGCCGGCGCGAAGGTGGTCTGGGATCTGGCGCACAGCGCCGGCGCGGTGCCGGTGGATCTGCTCGGCGCCGAGGCGGATTTCGCCATCGGCTGCGGTTACAAGTACCTCAACGGCGGGCCCGGCGCGCCGGCCTTCGTGTGGGCGCATCCGCAGCACGTCGACCGTTTCTGGCAACCGCTGTCCGGTTGGTGGGGACATGCGGCGCCCTTCGAGTTCACGCCCGACTACCGGCCGGCCGCCGGCATCGCGCGCTATCTGTGCGGCACGCAGTCCGTGCTCGGTCTGGCCGCGCTGGACTGCGGTGTGGACACGCTGCTGGCGGCCGAGCCGCTGGGCGGCATGGCGGCGCTGCGGGCCAAGTCGCTGGCGCTCACGGAGCTGTTCGCCCGCCTGGTCGAAGAGCGCTGTGCCGGACATGGCCTGGCCCTGGTGTCGCCGCGCGAGCCCGAGCGGCGTGGTTCGCAGGTCTGCCTCAGTCACGCCGAGGGTGCCTACGCGATGGTGCAGGCGCTGATCGCGCGCGGCGTGATCGGCGACTTCCGCGCCGGCGACGGGGTGCGGCCCGACATCCTGCGCTTCGGTTTCACGCCCGCATATCTGAGCTTTGCCGACGTGTGGAATGCGGTCGAGCAGTTGGGGCAGGTGCTCGAAAGCGGCGAATGGCGCAAGCCGGAATTCAAGCAGCGCAACGCTGTGACCTGAGGAGCGGATCATGAGCGATCATCAGAAACCCGGCTACGATCCTTCCAAGGACGGTGCACAAACCGATTTCTCCGCCAGCATGAGCTACGGCGACTATCTCGCCCTGGACGCCGTGCTCAACGCCCAGCATCCGCTTTCGCCCGATCCCAACGAGCTGCTGTTCATCGTCCAGCACCAGACCAGCGAACTGTGGATGAAGCTCATGCTGCAGGAGTTGCGCACCGCCATCGACTACGTGGTGGGCGACGATCTGCCGCCGGCCTTCAAGGGGCTGGCGCGAGTGAGCCGCATCATGGAGCACCTGGTCGAGGCCTGGGACGTGCTGGCGACCATGACGCCGCCCGAGTACAGCGCGCTGCGCCCCTACCTCGGTGCCTCCAGCGGCTTCCAGAGCTGGCAGTACCGCTGCATCGAGTTCGCCCTGGGCAACAAGAACGCCGCCATGCTGCGCCCGCATGCGCACCGCGAGGATCTTCTCGAGACGGTGCAAGCGCAGTACGAGGCGCCGTCGTTGTACGACGAGGCCCTGCGCCTGCTGGCGCGCCGGGGGCTGGACGTTCCGGAGTCGCACTGCGAGCGCGACTGGACCCGGCCCTACGAGGCCGGCGAGGGCGTGAAGGCGGCCTGGCTCGAGGTCTACCGCAATTCGCGCGAGCACTGGGAGCTGTACCAGCTGGCCGAGAAGCTGGTCGACATCGAGGACATGTTCCGCCTGTGGCGCTTTCGCCACGTCACCACCGTGGAGCGCATCATCGGCTTCAAGCGCGGCACCGGCGGTACCAGCGGGGTGGCCTATCTGCGCAAGATGCTCGACGTGGTGCTGTTCCCCGAACTGTGGCAACTGCGGACCGAACTATGAGGCGCAACGGCCCTGGATTCCTTCCGTACTACACGCTGCGTTGCCCGACGCTGGGCGATGCCGAGCGCTGCCACGCCATCGAAACGGCTGCCTACGAAGGTGATGAGGCGGCCACCCTGGAGAAGATCTCCCGGCGCATCGAATCCTATCCGGAAGGGTTCATGGTGCTGGAGACCGCCGACGGCGTGATCGGCTTCATCAATTCGGCCTCGACTGACACGGTGCGGATGGCCGACGAGGCCTTCAAAGATCTGCTCGGGCACGATTCCGCCGGCCGCCACAACGTCGTTCTGTCGGTGGTGGTGCATCCGGAGTTTCAGGGGCTGGGGATCGCGGCGATCCTGATGCACAACCACATCCTGCGCATGTGCCGGCTCGGCAAGGCCTCCATACAGCTGATGTGCCGGGAGCGCCACGTCGGTCTCTACGGGAAGTTCGGCTTCGTCTATCTGCGCGAGTCCGCGTCCACGCACGGCGGGTTGACGTGGCACGAAATGGCGCTGGAGCTGTCCAAGGAATAATGACGTCAGCATCAAGAGTGTTTCCATGAGCGACATCGTCCACTACTTCGCCTACGGCTCGAACATGTCCAGCGCAAGGCTGGGCGCGCGCCTGAGCACCAGCCGCAGCATTGGCGTCGGCGCATTGGCCGGGCACCGTCTGGAGTTCCATCTGCGCAGCCGCAACGACGGCTCGGCCAAGTGCGATGCGTTCCACACCGGGCGCTCGGAGGACGTCGTGCACGGCGTGCTGTTCAGCTTCGCTGTGCACGAACTGCCGGTGCTGGACCGTTACGAGGGGCGCGGCAGTGCCTACGAGCGGGTCGAGGTGGAAGTCAGCCGCCCCGAAGGCGGCCGCGTGCGTGCGCATACCTATCGGGCGCTTTGCGTCGACCCGGAGCCGTTGCCCTTCGACTGGTACAAGGAGCACGTATTGCGCGGGGCGCGCGAGCACCACCTACCCTCGCAATATGTGGAGGCCCTGGAGGCGGTGCCCGCCGAGGCCGATCACGACGCCGAACGCCGGACGCGCGAGTTGGCGATCTACACCGGCCTGTAGCCGGAGCAGATCGCTACGTTCATGCTTTCTTTTCGGCCGCCTCCGGCGCAGCCGGCTGATCGTTTACGACCCGATAGCCGACCGGCAGGATGGAAAGGCCGAAACGTTGTTCGATCATGCCCCAGATGCCCTTGGGCATGAACAGTGCGAACACCAGAGCGGCCGCGCCCAGGCCGACCAGATACCACACGCCCGAGGCGCCGAACCAGGATTCCATCAGGAAGAAGATCAGCGCGCCGATGATCGCGCCCTCCCAGGTGCCGATGCCGCCGACCAGCACCATGAAGATCATGTATGCGGTCCACTGCACCGAGAAATAGGCCTTGGGCTGGAAGGTGATGGTGGCGGCTACCCACAGCGCGCCGGCCATGGCCGCCGCCAGCGCGGCCAGCACGAAGATGATGCGCTTGGTCTGGCGCACCTTGACCCCGACCGAGGCGGCCGCCTCCTCGTCGTCGCGGATCGCCTGGATCGCCGCGCCGATGCGGCTGCGCAGCAGCACGAATATCGTGCCCAGCAGCACCACCACGGCCGCCAGCGCCGCCCAGTAGGTCAGCGCCCGGCGCAGCGGCGCCGGATAGCTGGTCAATTGCAGCAGCGAGGTGCCGGTCTCGCCGTTGACGATCGGATCGAGAGTGACCAGCAGATGCGCGAGTTCGGCCACCACCCACATGCCGATGGCGAATTCCCCGGCGCGCAGGCGCAGCATGAAGGTGGAGATCGGCAGCGCGATGATGCCCACCAGCACGGCCCCCAGCACCAGAGCCAGGTACGGGTTGACGCCCACGCTGGCCACGCGGATCGCGGCATAGGCACCCAGCCCGAAGAAGGCCTGCTGGCCGATCGACACCAGTCCGCCGTAGCCGGCCAGCGCGTTCCACATCACCGCCAGCATCACGTAGATGAACAGCGTCGTGAGCTGGTTGATCAGGTTGGCGCTCAGAAACAGCGGCCCGAAGGCGAGCAGCACCACGACCAGCGCGGTCGTGCCCATCGCCGCTACCGACAGCGGCGTCCAGCGTTGAATCCTAAGCCCCGCCCTCATGCCTGTTGCCTCCGCAGACGCGCCGCCATGCCCGCAAGCGAGGGCAGCTTGCCCGAGACCCGGGCGACAAGAATGACGAGAAACACCACGTGCCCCGTTATCAGAAAGGCCTGCGGATTGATCTGTGCGCCGATCATCTGAGCGATCCCCAGTACGATCCCTCCGAGCAGCGTGCCCCACAGCGAACCGGTGCCGCCGATCACCGTCGCCTCGAAGGCGAACAGCAACTGGGTGGCGCCGGAGTACGGCGTGAAATTACCGCTCATGGCCAGGAATGCCCCGGCGACGCCGATCGTGACCAGGGCGATGGCCGCGGCCATGGCATTCACCCGGCGTGCGCTGATGCCGATCAGGCCGACGGTGTCCGGATCCTCGGCGGTGGCACGGATCGCGCGGCCGATGTGCGTGCGCGACAGGAACAGGCTGAGTCCGCCCAGCATGGCCACCGCGACCACGAGGATCAGAAACGAGAGCTTGCCGACGTAGATGCTCGAACCGACGGCCCAGCTGTCGTAGGACAGGGTGCCGATGTACTGGGAAAGCGAGCGGGGATCGGCGCTGAACTGCAGGAACATGAGGTTGTCGAGCACGATGGCCAGACCGAAGGTGGCGAGTATCGGCACCAGTTCACCCGAACGCGTGCTGCGCTCGAGGATGCCGCGCTGCAGCAGCCAGCCGAGCAGCGCCATGGCTGGCAGCACGCCGATCAGGGACAGGAAGGGGCTGATGTGAAAGCGCGCGGCCAGCGTCCATAGCGCGAAGCCGGCGAGCACCGCCAGGCTGCCGTGCGCCAGGTTGATGATGCGCATCACCTGCAGCATGAAGGCGAGCCCGCAGGCGATCAGCGAATAGTAGCCGCCCAGCAGGACGCCCTGCACGATGGCGTTGATCCACTCCATTATGCGTTGTTCTCCCGGTTCGTCCGATGCAGCCCGAAATAGGCATCCATGATTTGCTCCCGCGTCATCTCCGCGACCGCACCCTGCACGACGATCTGCCCTTCCAGCATGCAGATGATGCGGTTGGCGATCGACAGCGTCCGGTTCAGATCCTGCTCGACCACCAGGATGGTGGTGCCGGCTTCGATCAGCGCCTGCAGCGAGTCGTAGACGCGCGCCACCGCCGCCGGAGACAGGCCGAGCGAAACCTCGTCGAGCAGCAGCACGTCCGGGTTGGTCATCAGCGCGCGGCCGATGGCCGTCGCCTGCTGTTCGCCGCCGGACAGATTGCCCGCCTTGCTCTTGAGGCGGTTCTTGAGGTTGGGGAACGTGTCCAGCACGGCGTCGAGGTCCCAGCGCCCGGAGCGGCCGGCCTCGCGGGCGAGGATGAGGTTTTCGTACACGGTCATCCGGCTGAACAGCCGGCGGCCTTCCGGCACCAGCGCCAGACCCTGCCTCACGCGTACGTGGTCCGGCAGCGCCGTCACGTCCGCGCCGTCCAGGCGGATCCGACCGGCAGTGGCCGGGTGGGCGCCGGCAATGGTGCGAAACAGCGTGGTCTTGCCGGCACCGTTGGCGCCGACGAATGCGACGATCTCGCCCTTCTCGACGCCGAAACTGACCTCGCGGACCGCTTGCAGCAGCCCGTGGCGCGCGTCGATGCGCTCGATTTCCAAGTAGCTCATCAAGCGCTGCCTCCCAGATACGCCTCGATGACCGCTTCGTCCGCCATGACCGTTTCCGGCGCTCCGTCGGCGATAACGGTACCCGCATCCATGCAGATCAGGCGGTCGGTGACCTGCAGCAGCAGGTGCACGATGTGCTCGATCCAGGCGATGGCGATGCCCCGGCGGCGAAGCTCCAGAATGATGTCCACCAACTCGGCCGCTTCCCCGTCGCTGAGGCCGCCGCCGATCTCGTCGAGCAGCAGCACCTTGGGCGATGTGGCCAGCGCGCGCGACAGCTCCAGGCGCTTGCGGTCGAGCAGGCCCAGGGCTTCGGCCCGGCGGTTGGCCGTCGCCATCATGCCGGTGAGCTGCAGCGCGTCCAGCGAGCGTTCGTAGGCCTCCTCGCGATTCGCGCTGCCGCTGTTGGCGGCGGCCACGTACACGTTCTCGAACACCGTCATGTTGGAGAACGGCCGGGGGATCTGGTGCGTTCGCACCAGCCCCCCACGGCAGCGCTCGGCTGCCGGTGCCGTGGTGACGTCCTTGCCCATGAACGTCACCGTGCCCGCGCTCGGGCGGTGTGCGCCCACCAGGATGCTCAGAAATGTGGTCTTGCCGGCGCCGTTGGGGCCGACGATGCCGACCGCCTCGTTTTCGCGTATGCCGAAGTTCACATCCTCGAGTACGCTGAGCGCACCGAAACGCTTCTGGATGCCGCTGGCAGCCTCGAACTGGAACTTGGAACCCGCGGGAGCCTTGATCCACTGCGCTCCGACCAGCGGAGTGATCGACACGTTCGGGAACGGCCCGGTGTTGAAATTGATCCTGCCGACCATGGTCGTGGTATCGAGTTTCGCCAGCGCTTCGCGCACGGTGCTCTTGCTCTTGGGATCACGAGAAGCCTTGAGCGCGGCAAATCCCGCGTCCAGCAACGCCATCGACGCGCCGAGCTGCTGTTCCCACTGCCGGCCGGTGGAGGCCTCGTAGCCGTCGGCCAGCTGCATGCCCGAAACCCCGGTCAGGGTCGATTTGTACGGGAAGACCTTGTGCCAATAGGCTGCGCCGCTCAGGTTGTAGGCCAGCGGTCCGAGCGGATTGACCTGTGCCGGGAAAATTCCGGTCTTTGCCGGTTCGACGATTTTCACCTGCCGCGCGAATCCCTGCTGCGCCGCCTGCCGCCAGAAGGAGGCGAAGTCCGGCGGGATCGGGGCCGTGTTGAATATCTCGCAACGCTCGCGCTTGAACAGTGCGATCTGGGTCGAATAGTCGGTGGTGCCGTCCTGATACGGGCCGGGGTCGACGATGGTGTAGCCGCCCTTTTCCAGCAACGGCACCAGGTGTTCACGAATCGCCGTGCCGTCGGCGTCGTTGGGGTACATGACCGCCACGCGCTTGTTGGTCTCCAGTTTCCCCCATGTGGAGAGATAGGTGGTAGCGAACATATTCGTGCCGAAGCAGAAGACGTAGCTCCACTTGAACGGCGAGGGCTTGCCGGGCTTGCCGCCGCGGCCGAAATAGAACGACTCCCAGGGCACCGTGGTCGACAGGCTCGGTACGCCCGCCGCCTCGCAGGCGTCGGCCACCGGATTGGTGACCTCGGGCGTCGAGGTGGAAAGCATCAGGTCGACGTTGTGATTGTTGATCAGGTCGTTGGCCAACTGGCTGGCCCGCGAGGGATCGGATTGCGTGTCACGGTCGAGAATCTCCACCTTGTATGTGGTACCGCCCAGGGACAAACCGTTGGCCAGCGCCTTGCGTGCCAGGCCGAGCACGTAGGGATCGCCCTGGCCGAAACCGGCCAGGGGGCCCGAACGGGGGCTGATGAAGCCGATTCTGAGAACCTTTTCGGGGTCTGCGGCAAATGCGCGCGGACCTCCGAAAGCCAGGGCGACTGCGCCGGCCGCGGCGCCGACGATGACTTTGCGCCTCGAACCCGAGATGGGGTTTCCGGCGAGGTCCTTGATTTCGCGGTGCTTTGCCATGATCCACTCTCTCCTGCTGCGTCGGTCGGGGCGTTATCGCCTCTTTAATTGGTAGTTCTGGCTTTATAGATGAGGAGGCGCTTCAGTTAACTACTTGCGTCGGTTTTTGAATGATGTGACGTTGATTATTTATAAGCGGCATGTTGTCGGAGAAGAAGCGATTTGGAGGTGTTTTGTGTTTTTTTAGTCCTTTTAAAATAGATTGTTGATTGAATTTTTGCGTTGGGTTCCAGGAGCTTTGGGGTTTCGTTGTCTGGTCGCGGGTACGTCGGGAAAGGTCGCATCTTCCTATAAGAACTTATGCATTTTCGGAGCGCTTTTGAAAATGGACTGCCAAATACGAGGTCGATGTTCCCTGCGACGCAGGCCTGCTTGCCGTCTCAGAGCGGCGTACACCGTGGGCTTGGTTTAAGATCTTAAGTCTTTCCGTCCTAAGGACTATTACCCATGTTCCCGAATCCCCTGACCTCCTTGCTCGGCGTTGATCTCCCCGTCATTCAGGCACCCATGGCAGGTGGCCCGACCACGCCCGAATTGGTCGCCGCGGTGAGTGATGCCGGCGGGTTGGGGTCCTATGCCGCAGCCATGTTGTCCCCTGAGGCAATGGCGGAAGGAGTGGCCCGGGTGCGCGAACTGACGAGCCGTCCGTTCAACGTCAATCTGTTCGTGCTCGAGACGCCCCAGCCGACGGCGGTGGAACTGGAGCAGGCTCAGGCGCGGCTGGCACCTTACCGTGCTGCCCTGGGACAGGAGCCTACGGCGGCGGCACCCGAACGCTTCTGCGAGGACAATCGAGCGCAGATTGAGGCGCTGATCGCGCTGGCGCCGCCGGTGGCGAGCTTTACCTTCGGCGTGCTCGACGAGACTACGGTGAGCCATTTCCACGCTGCCGGAAGCGTCGTGTTGGGCACGGCCACGACAGTGGCCGAAGCCCTGGCCTGGGAGGCCGCGGGGGCGGATGCGGTGTGTATGCAGGGTGCGGAGGCCGGCGGACATCGTGGTACTTTTCTGGGCGACTTCGAGCAGTCGTCCATCGGGCTGATGGCCTTGCTGCCGCAGGCGGCGGCAGCGCTACGAGTGCCGGTGATCGCTGCCGGCGGGATCATGGACGGACGCGGCATCGCCGCGGCGCTGATGCTGGGGGCGCAGGCCGCGCAGCTCGGTACGGCCTTTCTCTGTTGTCCCGAGGCGGGGATTCATGCGGGATGGAAGACGGCGATTCGCACTGCACGCGACGATTCGACGCGCCTGACGCGGGTGTTTTCGGGGCGTTACGCGCGAGGTGTCGTCAATGCCTTCATGGACGATTTGCGCGGTTCGGAAGCCGATATCCCGGCTTATCCGGTGCAGAACGCGCTGACTGGTGGTATCCGCCGCGCTGCTGCGGCGCAGGGCCGTACGGAGTTCATGTCGCTGTGGGCCGGTCAGGGGGCGTCGCTGGCGCGTGAGTTGCCTGCTGGGGAGTTGGTTGGTGTGTTGGAGGGGGAGTTGCGGGCTGCGATGCGGTGAGACTTTTTCTCATTAGAGTTGGCGCTGAGGTTTGTTTCGGACGTGGATCATCGGTTGTGGTTTGGGTCTTACGTCGATTGAAGGCGACATGGTTGTTAGCCGTGGCAGCTCGTTTCGGGCGCGATTTGAGGTTTGGGGATTCGCTTTGAATCGGTGACGCGCCCGAGCCGATTTCTTTGAAATGCGCAAAGAAACCGGCGAAAGAAACGCACCCCCGGGATCGCTTGTCCCTACGGGCAACCTCGCGAACGCACGCCTGAACAGGGCCCGCAGCTATTGGCCATCCAGGCCAAGAGCTGCTTGGCTGACCTCCCTGTCAGCCATCCCCGCTCAGGCGCACGTTCGCGAGGCAAGCGATCAGGAGGGGACCGAACGTCAAAACAAGGCGAGTCTGAAGCGAAGTACTTCGGACAAGCAGATTTAGATGCTCAGATGTTTGGGGTGCGCTCGAGGTTTGCCCGTAGGGTCAAGGCACAGCACTCTGCACCTGTGCCATTGGCGGCTGCAGCGACTCCAGGCTGTTTCGCCACAAGGCGCGCCGTTGGCTTGTGTGCGCCCATGGCCGCGTTGCGGCGCTTGCCAAGGGCAATGGCCATTGCCTGCGCACCGCGCCTTGCCCTGAACGCACACCAGCCAACTGCAGCCGCCAATGGCACAGGCGCAGAGTGCTTGGGGTGCCTTTCTTTCGCCTCTTTCTTTGGGCATGCAAAGAAAGAGGCTCGGGCGCGTCACCCAAGCAGGATCAATACTGGAAACGCTGATTCGCGCCCGAAACGAGCCCCAGCGCCAACAATTGGGAATAGGTTCCACTCTATAGCCAACAGGAACCACACGCCCCGAGCCGTGCCCGAAAGAGTCTCCTCACGAATAGTTGGAAACTTCGATCAGGTTGCCGTCGGGGTCTCGGAAATAAACCGACACGATCGGCCCACGAGCGCCGGTGCGCGGCGCCGGCCCGGCTTCCGCTTCGACGCCGTGCGTGGCCAGATGTTCGGCGACTTCCCCAATCGGGGTTTGCGTGATGAAACACAGGTCGGCGGAACCCGGGGTCGGTTGTGCGGCGTGCGGCGCGATGGGCGCATCCGCGGGATGCAGGTTGATCTTCTGTTCGCCGAAGACGAGCGCCCGGCGATTGTCTCCGAAGCTCAGCGCACGCATTCCCAGGACGTCCACATAGGAGGCGATGCTGCGCTCGATGTCGCGGACGGTCAGGACGAGGTGATCGAGTTGTTCGATGTGCATGGGGTGTCTCCGGCCGCGCGCCGAACGGCCCGGCAACCCGCCTAGCCGGCTTGTACGCCGTCCAGAGGGCAGGGATGGGCGGCGTCGCCGCGTTCGAGCTGAATGGTTACGTGCTGTATGCCGAAACGGCTTTTGAGTTCGGCGGCCAGATCGCCGAGCAGCGCGTCGTCCAGAGAACCGTCGGCCTTGACGAGGTGTACGGTGAGCGCGATTTCCGTGGTGCTGGTGGCCCAGATGTGCAGGTCGTGCAGCGCGGTGATGCCCGGCGTCTTTTCCAGGTAGTCACGTACTTCGGCCGCGTCGATGCCGTCCGGCACGGCGTCCAGCATGAGGTCCAGCGATTCGCGGAACAACCCCCAGGTGCCGTAAACGATGACGGCCACGATGAGCAGGCCGATCAGCGGGTCGAGCCAGTACCAGCGGGTCAGCAGCACGGCGATGCCGCCGATCACCACGCCCAGCGAGATGCCGGCATCGGCGGCCATGTGCAGGAAGGCTCCGCGTACGTTGAGGTCGTGACGCTGGCCGGCCATGAACAGCAGGGCGGTGGCGGTGTTGATTGCCACGCCGATGGCGGCGACCCAGATAACGGTGTTCTCGGCCACGGGGCTGGGTTGCAGGAAACGATTGAACGCTTCCCAGGCGATGATGCCGCTGACCATCAGCAGTATCACGGCATTGGTCAGCGAGGCGAGCTGGCTGCTGCGGCGCAGGCCGTAGGTGCGCCGCTCCGTGGGGCGGGTCTGGGTCAGGCTCAGTGCGCCCCAGGCGAGCAACAGGGCGAACACGTCGCTGAGGTTGTGGCCGGCGTCGGCCAGCAGGGCCAGGGAGTCGGCGTACAGGCCGAAAGCCGCTTCGATGACCACGAATGCCGTGTTCAGGGCGATGCCGATGGCGAAGGCTCGCGAGTACGACTCCGGGGCGTGGTGATGGTGGTGATGCCCGTGGCCGTGATCCGAATGGTGGTGATGCGCGGCGGACATGGGGGCTCCGTATGCGGGATTCAGTTGATCAGCGAGGAAACATCGTTGTCTTTGGCAACGATGGATTTGACGTCGATGCCATAGTCGGCGGGCGACAGCACGCGGCGTATGCCCCAGCGGCGCCAGCTCTCGTTGTCGTGGCCGGACAGCTCCGCCAGATCGATGAGTTCGCCATCGGCGCAGGGGCTGCCGTCGGGCTCCCGCACCAGCCGCACCAGCGGCTTGAGACGGTGCAGCGGATCGGCCGAGAGCACGACGCCGAGCGCGCCGGTGGTCAGCTCGACCAGGCTGCCGACGGGATAGATGCCTATGCAGCGAATGAACTCCTCGATCAGTTCGCGGCCGAAGTTGTTCGGGGCGATGTCGTAGAGCAGCTGCAGGCCCTGATGGGCGGGAACGCCGTCGTGGTAGCAGCGGTCGCTGGTGATGGCGTCGTAGACGTCGACTACCGAGGTGACCAACACCGGCAAGGGGATCTGGTCGCCCTGCCAGCCGTCGGGGTAGCCGTTGCCGGCGATGCGCTCGTGATGGTGGCGGATGATCTGCAGCGACTGGGGCGGGACGCCGCCGCCGTCGCAGAGCATTTCGTAGCCGTCGACCGGGTGTTTCCTCATCACCTCGAATTCGTCGCTGGTCAGGCGGGCCGGCTTGTTGAGGATTTCCGGCGGCGTCTTGATCTTGCCGAGATCGTGCAGCAGCGCGCCCAGCCCGATGATTTTGAGTTCCTCTTCGCCGTACCCCAGATGGCGGGCAAAGGCGATGCTCAGTACGCAGACGTTGAGGCAGTGGATCGAGGTGTATTCGTCGCGCTTTTTCAGGTTGGTCAGCCATAGCGCAGCGTTCACGTTGGTGGTGATGGAGTCGATCAGGCTGGATACCGCCTGCTTGGCTTCGTCGGTATCGATGCTGGAACCCAGGCGAACATCATTGAACGCGCGGTTGAGGTAGCGATGGGCCTGGGTCTGGGTCCTCACGGCGCATGGCAGGCTCTCGCGGAAGGCCTCAGGTTCGGACAGGCCCTTGAGGTCCGGCGGCGGACCGCGGCGGATACGGTTCGTTTTCTTGGCCGGCGTCGGCGCAGAGGATCGGCGATGGGGGAGCAGGGGGCCGGCAGCGCTGTCCAGGGCCTTCATCTCGACCGAGGAACGGGTCGGGTCGACGTAGACGATGCGGCACAGCCCGCGCAGTTGGGTCAGTTCCTCTTCGGTGTTGATTAGAAAGCCTTGCAGCAGGAACGGAGTGCCTTCCCAGGGGCGATCGAGTCCGGCTACGAACATCCCTGCCCGGAGTTTGTCGGTTTCGACCTTGATGTGCAGCTTTTCATTGAGGAAAGGCATTGTTGAAAGAACCTCACGCCGTTGTGCGTAGCGCTCAGGCAGACGCGTTCCAATACTGCCTTAATCCCTTATCGTAGATAAACGTTGTCGTGAGTGTGGATTTGGGTGCTTGTGAACAGGTCCTAACCGGCATCCACCGCCAGACGCGCCACCATCGGTGCGAGTTCGCCCAACGTGGGATTGGCAGGCCATGACGCGGCGAGCTGCTGCAGCGTCGCCTGGGCGGCGATGGCGGCGGCGACCGGTGCGAGGGCGTCCGCGGCGTGCACGCCGACGACCCAGCCGCCGGTGATGCGCTGCTCGGCGTCCCAGCTCAAAGAGAAGCGACCGTCTGGCGAACGCAGGTAGGCTTTGAGCGCCGTGTCCAACGGCAGTTCCAGGCCGCGTATGCCGTCGCCCTCGACGCAGCCGACCTGGGCCACTTCCGGTTGCGAATAGACCGCCTGCACCACGGCCTCGGCGGTGTAGCCCGCACAGGGCAGATCGAGGGCATGGCGCGTGGCGATGCGCGCCTGGGCCAGCGCGCGATTGGCGAGGAAGGGGCCGCCGGCCGCATCGCCGACCAGATAGAGATTCTGTGCTGCGTAGCCGAAGGTATCGGTCGCGGGAGGCAGGTCGAGGCCGAGGGAGTCCAAACCCTGGCCGTCCAGATCGGCGCGGCGGCCGGTGGCAACGAACACGAGTTCGGCTTCGATGCGGGAGTCGGTATCGGTGACCACGCAGGCTTGATCTTCTCCGCGTTCGATGTCGACCGCATCGGCGTCGGCGAGGATTTCGACGCCGCGTTGCGCGAAGGAGGCGCACAGTATCTGCACGGCAGGGCGGGCGAAGCCGGCGAGTGCGCCGGGGCGGCCCGGAAGCCAGGTGACGGCGGCGCCCAGCGCGTTGAACAGATGTACGGCCTCGCAGCCTGTTGGGCCGCCGCCGATGACCACCACGCGAGGCGGTAGCCAGTCGAGCTTGGCCAGCAGGCGGGGGGCGATGACGCGCTTGCCGTCGGGTTTGAGAGCGGGGGGGAAGGTGGGTTCCGAACCGCTGGCGAGAATGACGGCATCGGCTTGGAGAGAGTCGGACTGGCCGTCGATTTCGACCACGCCGGCGCCGGTAATCCGTGCGCGGCCCTGCACGCACTCGACGCCGGCTCCGGTCAACAGGCGCTGTTGCGTTGCCACCCAGGCGGATTTCACCTTGCCCAGTCGCTCAAGAATCCTGGCCGGTGTGGCGCCGGGGCGGGCGGCGGCGAGCCAGACCTTGCTGGGCAGCAAGCTGCCGTGGGTCGAGCGTCCGCCCAGTGGGCCTTCGTGGATCAGCGTGACGCGCGCGCCGCAGCGGGCAGCGGTAAGCGAGGCTTCGATACCGGCCGGGCCGGCGCCGATGACGATCAGTGACTTATCCATGGAGGTCTCCATCAAACTGCTAATGAGTGTACAAGACGTCAACCGCGGCTGGCGTAGTTAAACTGTTCCAGCCTCGACGACGCCGGGATCCTCCAGGCTGAGCACTTCGGCATCGTCGTCGTACGCGAAAATCTCGGCGTAGCGTGCCCAGTTGATCACGGATTCCAGTACGCGGTCGGATTCGCTCTCGCTGAGGCTGTCCTCAAGCTCGTTGAGAAAACGTCCGGCCGGGGCGCGGTGGTTGGGCCGCTCATCCAGGACGCTGCGGATGTGTGCAGCCAGCGGGACGTGCTTGAGCAGCTGGCGGGCGAAGATCTGCTTGCGCGTCTGCGTGTCGCCGTCGGCATAGCGCAGTCCGGCGTAGCTGAGCGCGATCAGGCCCTCGCGCACCGCCGCCAGGTCCAGAATTTCCAGCGCCTCGACCAGCGGAAACAGATCGTCCACGGAAAGCTGCATGTCGTCGGCCAGTTCGGGCAGGCTGACGTAGCGGTCGCCGCCATCCTTGGTTTCCATGTCGATGGCCTCGATGAGGCCGGCCAGTCGGTTGATCGAGGCGCTGGGCATGCGGTAGGCCACGCCTTCTGCGCGGCGTCCCGTCTGCGCATCCTGGCGACGGGTCATGATTGCATAGATCTGTTCGACCAGACGGCGGAACTCGGGCGCCTGGCGGTTGCGCGGCTGGGGCAGACGCACCGGGATCTCGGCCGCCACGCGGCCCGGATTGGAGGCGAAGATGACGATGCGATCTGCCATCAGCACCGCTTCCTCGATGTTGTGTGAGACCAGTAGGATGCCGCGCAGCGAGGTCGAGCCTTCGGCCCAAAGGTCTAGTAGGTCGGTACGCAGGTTCTCCGCGGTGAGCACGTCCAGCGCGGAGAAGGCCTCGTCCATGAACAGCACGTCGGGGTCGACCACCAGCGCGCGGGCGAAGCCGACGCGCTGGCGCATGCCGCCGGAAAGCTCGCGTGGATAGGCTGACTCGAAGCCGTCCAGCCCGATCAGGTCGATCGCGGCCAGGGCGCGGCGCCGGCGCTCGGCCTTCGATACGCCGCGCGCCTCCAGGCCGAGTTCGACGTTCTCCAGGACCGTAAGCCAGGGGAACAGGGCGAAGCTCTGAAACACCATGGACAGTCCGGGTACGGGGCCCCGCACCGGTTCACCGCGATAACTCACTTCGCCCGCGCTCTGCTCGACCAGTCCGGACATGATGCGCAGCAGCGTCGACTTGCCCGAGCCCGAGCGCCCCAGCATGACCAGTATCTCGCCCTCGCGCAGGCTGAGGTCGACGCCGTCGATGATCTTGAGGTCCTCGCCGTCGGGCGTCTTGAAGGTCTTCTGCACGTTGCGCAGGCGCAGGATTTCGCTGGTTTGGGTGGGTGCGTTCATGGTTGTGCTCATTGTCGCTGTGGTTCAGTCGAGGCGCCAGTGGGTCTCGGCGAAGCGGTACAGCCGGTGCCAGACGAAGCGGTTGAGAGCGATGACGAAAAGCGCCATCACGCCGGTGCCCAGCGCGACCTTGTGCATGTCGCCGGCGGCGGTGGCCTGAGCGATGTAGGCGCCGAGGCCGGTGGCGACCAGCGTGTGGCTGCCCCAGCTCACCACCTCCGCGACGATGCTGGCGTTCCAGGCGCCGCCCGAGGCGGTGAGCGCGCCGGTCACGTAGGACTGGAAAACCCCCGGCAGCAACAGGCGGCGAAAACGCAGCCAGCCGCGCAGCCCGAGGTTGCGCGAGGCTTCCTTGAGTTCGCCAGGCAGTGCCGCGGCACCGCCGATGACGTTGAACAGGATGTACCACTGGCTGCCGAGGATCATCAGCGGGCTGGTCCACACGTTCACGTTCAGATGGAAATGAACGATAAACACCACCACCAGCGGAAACAGCAGGTTGGCCGGAAAGGCGGCGAGGAACTGCGCCAGCGGCTGCACGCGGCGGGCGAGCTTCGGCCGCAAGCCGATCCAGATGCCCACCGGCACCCATACGAGGCTCGCGAGGATGACCAGAACGAATACCCTGGCCGCGGTCGCCAGTCCGAGCAGGACTACGTGGCCGACCTCGGTCCAGCCGAAGTCGCGCGGGACGATGAACCATACCGCGCCGATCACGGCCGCGACCAGCAGCCCTAGCAGAAGGTTAAACGCAAGCTCCAGGCCACGGTTCAAGTTTCCTTCCGCTTTGCCTTGCGGCGGCGCCGGACGGGTGGAAAACCGCAGACTGAGCTGCCACAGCAGACTCGGCACCACGGCCGCTCGGCGCAGCAGGCGGGTGCGCTGCAGAAAATCGAGCACGCGGGATTCAGGGGCGGGCTCGGCCGAGGCGGTATCGAACTTGAACTTGTCGGCCCAGGCGATCACTGGACGGAACAGCAGTGCGTCGTACAGCAGAATGACCAGCAACATGGTCAGGATGGCCCAGCCGATGGCGCCCAGATTGCGTTCCTGGATCGCCAGCGCGATGTAGGAACCCACCCCCGGCACCATCACTTGATGCCCGCCCACGGTGATGGCTTCGGCCGCGACCACGAAGAACCAGCCGCCGGAGACCGACATCATGGCGTTCCAGACCAGTCCGGGCATGGCGAAGGGCAGCTCCAGGCGCCAGAAGCGCTGCCAGGCCGGAAGTTGGTAGGTGGCCGCCGCTTCCGACAGATCGCGCGGTACCGTCTTCAGCGACTGGTACAGGCTGAAGGTCATGTTCCAGGCCTGCGAAGTGAACACCGCGAAGATCACGGCCATCTGCACGCCCCACAGACTGCCGGGGAATAGCGCCACGAAACCGGCCACGGTGATCGATAGGTAGCCCAGGATCGGTACTGACTGCAGTACGTCCAGCATCGGAATGAGGATGCGCTCGGCGTAGCGGTTCTTGGCTGCGAGCGTGGCATAGAGCAGCGTGAACAGCAGCGACAGAACCAGTGCTGCGGCCATGCGCAGCAGGCGTACGGACAGCGTGGGCAGTTGTGCCATGGGCGGAGCAGCTCGTTGCTGGGAAGCAGGGCACGTTATAAGCGCGCTGTTATGACAGGGGCAAGCGTGGGAAGTTTCAGGGGGGGCATTGCGTCGGTTGAGCATTCGTTTGGACGTTGGGGGCTGTGGTGCCCTGTTTCGGGCGCGTCATCCAAGTAGGATGGAAACTGGAAACGCTGGTTCGCGCCCGAAACCAGCGTTGACGCCAACAATGGGAACAGAATCCAGCGCAGAGCCAACAGAAACCACACGCACGAATCACGAGGCCTGATCTTGCCTTTTGCCCAGGAATTGCGGATCAGGTGGCCGGAGACGGCCGAGGCTGTGTCAAAACGCGAACCAAGTAGCCCCTGGTTGATCTAATTATTAAGCCAATACGCAGCGGCATCATGAAGCGATTCATTGAGGGGCAGAGCCGTACGCAAAGCGTGTTGTTTCCAGAGACTCTGGACGATTACGTGACCGATGCCAAGCCGGTTCGCGTGGTCGATGTGTTCGTTGATGAACTGGATCTGGGTGCTCTGGGCTTTGCCGGCGTTGATCCAGCCGTGACGGGGCGCCCGGTCTATCATCTGGCCGTTCCTCTCAAGCTTTACATCTATGGGTATCTCAATCGGGTGCAATCCTCGCGTCGTCTTGAGCGTGAGGCACAGCGTAACGTCGAGCTGATGTGGCTGACGGGCTGTCTGATGCCCGATCACAAGACCATTGCCCGGTTCCGCCAGGAGCATGGGCAGGCCATCGGCAACGTCTGCCGTCAGTTCGTGTACCTGTGCCGACAGCTGGGTTTTTTCTCCGAGGCCCTGGTGGCCATTGGTGGGAGCAAGTTCAAGGCTAGTGAACAACGGGGATAAGAACTTCACCCGGGTCAAGCTCAAGCGCCGGATGGAAGCGATCGAGCGGAGCATCCAGCGCTACTGGTGGATCTGGGCACGGCCGACCGTCAGTAAGATGAGGTTGCCAAAGCGCAGTCCAGTCGCCTTCAGGACACGATCTCGGCGCTCAAGTCACAGATGAAACAGTTGCAGGCCATCGAGACCGAACTTAATGAAAGCCCCTATGGCCAGCTCTCGCAGGCCGATCCCGATGCCTGCTAGATGAAGAGTCGTGGTACAGGGATCGTCGGTTACAACGTCCAGACGGGGGGCGATACCCAACACCACCTGATCGTCGCCCATGAGGTGACCACCCAGGGCACGGTCCTAAATCTATCGTCAAGTCCCGAGCCGGATGGACGACCAAGATTCACTTGGTTGCCGCCGGAGCCGATCGAGCTGTAGCGTTTCGGCTATCGCCCGGACAGGCTGGGGATGCACCTGAAGACAGAAAGCTGCTCAAAAGCCTGGAACACTGCAGCTGGGAAGAAGCCTCGGTCATCATGGGCTGGGCCGATGAGGGCGACGAGACCTGCCAACTCGCCCTTGAGCTTGGTGTGCAACCCGTGGTGCCACCCAAACGAAATCGCCTCACGCCCTGGGAATACGATCTCGAGCTCTACAAAAAACGCAAAGAAGTCGAGCGGTTATTCCGACGACTCAAAGGCTTCCGACGCATTTTCTCGCGGTTCGACAAGCTCGACGTCGTTTTCACCTTCTTCATCCACTTCGCACGCATCGTCGATACTCTCGTGTGAACAGGCCCTAGGACGAATCCACATACCTATCGCCACGGCCTGATCATCAAGAACCCATCTTGGGTTCAGCCAAAAAATTCGAATCGCCATGTCGCCATATTTCGTCTCACAGACGAACTACTAGCGCCAGGATATCGGTAGAGTCTCACCGCAATGGCTGTAATCTCGGCGCCCGTAAAATTCCAAGTAGTTCACACAACCGTCGGTACGATTAACACCCGGAGACAGTGATGGAAGAACGTACAGCAAAGCAGCGATATCCGACAACGAGCGAATTTTTCGCGATTGGCATGATGCGGTCATTTCCCGCGATTTAGATAGGCTCATGTCGCTTTACAGCAACGACGCGGTTTTGGAAAGTCCGCTGGTCCTGTTTGCCAACGCAGGGGTCCATTCAGGAATATTGCGCGGACGCTCGGCAATACGATCATTCTTCGCCCAGGGGGGCAATTTTACCGGCGGTGACAATTACCGGGCAATCATCGCATGGCATAAGCGGCTGCCAGCGGAATTGCCGGCTTGGCGCGAAACCGAGAACTTACTAGAGGCCCGCATTTCCGAAATCGAGGCCCTCTATATCGCTTCAAACGGCAAGGTTGGAAGTTAGACGATGAAGCAAAAGACTCAAACCGGAATCCTGCTCGCAACACTACCCAGTTATGTGATCGTCATTCTCGATATCTCAATCGTTAATGTCGCGCTTGAAGCGCTTTCACGTGCATTCCCCAGCGAAATTGGCAGCCTCCAATGGATCATTAGTGCCTATACCCTGGTCTTCGGTAGTCTGCTTCTGTTTGGAGGGTATCTCGGTGACCGATACAGTCCTCGCCGCAGTTATTCCATTGGTTTAACGCTCTTCGGTCTGGGTTCTCTGCTGTGCGGCCTGGCGCCCTCCATCAGTGCTCTCATCGCGTTTCGTGCGATACAAGGCGTTGGTGCCGCACTTCTTGTACCCAATTCACTCGCACTGATTTCGCTTGGTTTCCCTGAACCCGCAGAGCGATCCCGGGCGATCGGTCTATGGGCGGGATTCGGCGGAATCGCCATGGCATCAGGGCCACTTCTTGGAGGATTGTTAATCCACTATTTCGGCTGGAGGAGTGTCTTCATCGTCAATTTGCCCTTCATTCTGGCGGGGCTTGTATTGATCCAACGCATCGATTCGCCTGCCAAAATCAGCTCGCACGTACCCTTCGATCTCATTGGGCTGATCATCACTGTCGTGGCGGTCGGATCTACCATCGTATTACTCATAGACGCCCCGTCCTTTGGGTGGGTTTCATGGCGGAGTCTGGCTCTCCTGACGACCGCGGTTGTGTTTTGGATCCTGCTGCCCTTCGTGGAAAAGAGTCGTCATACCCCTATGTTCCCTCCACAACTATTCGTGAAGCGGCATTTTCTGGGGGGTGTCTACGTTACATTCATTTCGGCGCTCACTTTCTACGGTCTCTTTTTCCTGCTCAGTTTGATACTGCAGCGCTCCTTCGACTATTCGCCGTTGGAAACCGGCTTCGCCTTGCTCCCTCTAACAATCGCTGTAGGTGTCGGCAGCCTTATGGCAAGCCGAACCATCGCGTGGCTTGGCGAGCGGAACACGGTGCTGTTCTGTCTTCTTCTTTACGGCGCCGGCTTCTTCTACATACAGGGATTAGGAGCCGGGACTGACTATTTCAGCCTCGCTGTGGCCTTTCCCGTGATCGGCTTGGCTGCCGGCGCGATCACCCCTGCGACAACCGTCGTGCTGATGAGCAGCGTAGAGCCCCGGCAGACCGGGGTCACCGCCAGTATCCAGAATGCGAGTCGGCAAGTCGGGGCCGCGCTTGGCGTCGCGATTTTCGGCACATTCTTGATTAGCGGATACTCGTCGAGCCTTTCTTTGCGGCATGCGTCGTGGCTCATTTTGTCTTTCGTCGGCTCCGCTCTTTATCTGTGGCTCTTCGCTTTTCCATCGAAGCAACTCCCAAAGTCGCCAGAAGAGCGCTGAATCATCTTGAAGTCCGGGGCCAGACGCCCCGTCAGCCACATCAGGAAGAGTCCTGATAGGTATTTCACAACAACATCGCCGCCATGTCGTTCAACAGGCTGTTGTTGTCGCTCATGCGGCGCGATAGCGCGTCAGAATCGGGCTCTTGTGCTCATTTGCACTCTGTAAACTGCGCTTTTTGGCAGGCACGTCCTTATGCCTGCCCGCTGCGCGGCTACCGCGAAAATACTTTCCGGAAGGATTTTTCGACCGATTCTTCCTTCTCTCGCACTCGCCTGAGCGACAACAACAGCCTGCTAACTCACCAATTCCATAAGCTCTGATAGCGAAATGTTCTGAAGGCTGGGAAGCCGCTCCATTCCCTTTTCGAGGGTCTGGTAGAACTTCTTATGATAATTTTTTGCCGCCTCAAGTGCCGAGATCAGGTCCCCTGGCCTATCCTCGGCCAACACCTGGATAATCTGTGCGGCTTGATCAATATCCTTGCGTGCTTTGGTGGCCCATGTTGTCGGGCGCCGTTCGGCTACCACAAGTTTGTGTAAGGCATATCTAGCGGGACTGGGAACATGCACCAGGATGCCTGATCTTGCCAAGAGCACGCACTGCTGATTGTCCTCAAGAAGATAGTCGAGGAAGCGCAGGGGTTCTGCATGGACTCCTAATCGCTTTAAAAAAATAGGGCGGCTAGATTCTTTACCTCGCATCGGAGTCAGCACGTCCACGTGGATCCCGCCGGGTCCGCTTGAAAAACCGGTGTTGGGAGCCTCTGGCGTTAGCGCTGGAATCGGGGTGAATTTCAAATCTGATTTGGCTAACACTTCCTCCAGGAGGATGCCATCAGGTTGTACCGCAACGGCTACATGATCCGTAGCTGTGTCGATATCCTGGGTTTGCATGGAACCGTGGGTCCATTGCACTCCAAGCATGTTCGCATATGCCGCGAATGCAATGGATCCGATTACGACGCCACCGGCGAGGAAGACTCCTCCGTCCGCGAGCAACGAGAGGATCGACGTAACGCCTGGCGGCGTTGGTGTGGCGCCCGACTTGATCAGATGTGCTACGAGAAGTGCTCTTGCTCGCAGAGGTTTCTCTGCTTGAGACCATTTCTCCCGGTGTAGCTTGATCTGTTCCTGCAATTCATCGCTGTCCGGACCAAGATACGTCTGGATTCTGCGCTTGCCGATTGCAACGCTGAGATACCAATACCTGCGATCATTGATCGTCTTATGCGTGAAGCTCATTCCGACGCCAGCCGGCAAGGTGTCGGCAACGGCTTCCTGCAGGAGATCGGCGTAAAGCGTTTGGTTGCGGAATGATTGTCGTTCGATCATCTTTATACTCACGTTTGCGAATTCGTGAGTATAGCTGCACTTGAGCGTTTATACTCAAATTTTCATTTTTGTGAGTATAATTTGAGGCGGGCAGGTGAGATTGGGATCTACAGCGGTTCCACCGGCACATCTACTAGACGGTCGCCTGCATCCCACCTGGTAACGTGTTCGAGGCATGCGGTTTCATCGAGCCTTTCCCAACCGCAGGGCGCCGGGTTCTACCCCGACAAGGGACATTGCAAATTATTCTCGCGAGTGGCGGCTTGGGGGCGACAGCGGAAGAGTGGCTCAACAGATATCCGTCATTCCACGCCGGCCGCTAGCGGTTTTTGCCATTGGATCGGAAATCGAGCGCTTGAAGTCCCGCAGGCAGGCGCATTAATGGCCAGCCAGGTACAGGCAAAATCCGGATGCCTGAGTAATAGGCAGCCTAGCCCTTCAGCTTCGCAATCGCTCCTACCCGTTCGCGCCGTAACGCTTCCGCCAGCGCCTTGCCCTTCAACCCGCGCTCAAGCAGTGGTTGCACCTCCACTTCGCGCGCCGACTGCAGGGCGCGTTGCAGGTATTCAGCCTGCGGGTAGGCGTCTTCCTCGTGGCCGAGGCGTCCGCGTGCATCGGCCGTGCAGGCGACCAGCGCGGCGGCGAAGCGTTCCGGGCGGCGGAAGGCGTCGGTGCCCTCCAGCAGCTTGAGGACGGTGGCAGGGCGCAGCTCCAGCGCGCGATGGATGTTGCCGTGTTCGCGCGCGACCAGGCGCGCCAGGTCGCGGAATTCGTTGGGTGCCTTGAAACGCGCGCAGACTTCGAGCACGAGCTTCTCGCTGCGTGCTTCGTGCCCATGGTGGCTGGGCAGCAGGTCGGTCGGGGTGGTGCCCTTGCCGAGATCGTGCAGCAGCGCGGCGAAACGGATGCTGGGCTCCGGGGAGAGGCGGGTGGCCTGGTCGAGCACGCGCATGACGTGGTCGCCGGTGTCGATTTCCGGGTGGTACTTGGCGACCTGGGGTACGCCCCACAGGCGGTCGAGTTCGGGAATCAGGCGGGCCAGCGCGCCGCAGGCGCGCAATGTCTCGATGAACGTGCGCGGCGCGGGGCCGGCCAGTGCCCGCACCAGTTCCTGCCATACGCGCTCGGGAACCAGCGCGTCGACTTCGCCCGCCTCGACCATGTTGCGCATCAGCGTCAGGGTCTCGTCGGCGACGCGGAAGCCGAGCGGCGTCAGGCGTGCGGCGAAGCGCGCCACGCGCAGGATGCGTACCGGGTCCTCGGCGAACGAGGGGGAGACGTGGCGAAGTAGGCGTTGATCAAGGTCGGCTTGCCCGCCGTAAGGGTCGATGAGCGTGCCGTCGGCGGCTTCGGCCATGGCGTTGACGGTTAGGTCGCGGCGGCGCAGGTCGTCTTCGAGGCTTACGTCGGGCGCGGTGTGGAAGGCGAAGCCGTGGTAGCCGGGCGCGGTTTTGCGCTCGGTGCGGGCGAGCGCGTATTCCTCGTTGGTCTGCGGGTGCAGGAACACGGGGAAGTCCTTGCCGACGGGGCGAAAGCCGCGTGCGCGCATTTCCTCGGGCGTGCTGCCGACGACGACCCAGTCGCGTTCCGTGACGGGCAGGCCGAGCAGGCGGTCGCGCACCGCGCCGCCGACCAGATAGGTGGACGGCGGCGGCTGTGCGGTGTCGCGGTCGTGCGGCATGTCGCTCATCTCAGCGCTCCGATTCGCGTAGGCGCTGCATCCGGCTTTGATGTTCGGCGTCGCCGAGGTAGGCGGGGGCGATCGCTTCCAGCGATGTCGGGCAGCTTGGAGTGCCTTCGGTGCATACGCTGTCGCGCTGGAGGGAGCGGTAGTTGTCACGCGAGAACGGTTTGCCGGGAGCGTATTCGAGGACGTTGGCCTGCAGCCGTGCCGCCCAGTCGGGCAGGCCGAGGATCAGTCGCCGCAATCCGAGCAGGCGGGCGGTATAACTGACCAGCTCGCGCAGGGTGTAGATGCGCGGACCGCACAGTTCGTAGCGTCGGCCATGCGTTTCGGGAGCGTTCAGCGCTTCGACGAAGGCGTCGGCGACGTCGCCGACATAGATCGGTTGGAAGCGTGCTTCGGGGCAGGCCAGGGGGAATACGCCGGGCACGGAGCGAAGCAGGCCGGCGAAGCGGTTGAGGAAGCTGTCTTCCGGGCCGAAGATGACGGAGGGACGGAAGCTGGTGACGGCGAGTTCGGGGCCCGAGAGCGTATGTGCCAGGGTCTCGGCCTCGGCCTTGCTGCGCAGATAGAAGCTGGTGTCGGCCGTGGCGTCGGCGCCCAGTGCGCTCATGTGCAGAAGGCGGTGCACGCCGTTCGCCTGGCAGGCATCGACGACCTTGCGTGCCAGCTCGACGTGCGCATGCTGGAAACCGAGGCCGCGGTGGCCGCGCTCGTTGAGGATGCCGATCAGGTTGACGACGGCCTGGGAGCCGGAGAAGGTCTGCGCCAGTGCTTGCGGGTCGTGCACGTCGGCTTCGATCAGTTCGAGGCCAGGCAGCACCAGCAGGTCGCGGTGGCGTTCGCGGCGGCGGGCGGGAATGCGCACGCGGTAGCCCGTGCGGATCAGCCGGGCGCAGAGATGGCGGCCGACGAAGCCGGTGCCGCCCAGCACGCAGACCGTGGTGATTTTCATGCCCGTGTTCCTTTGAGTTCGCGTCGACGACCGTTGCAGCTTGTTCGATGTGTCGGGCGGTGGGGCCCGGCTTCGGCGAGAATCGACGAAGAGTCCCAGTTTACAATGAATGCGTATTGCTCCGGTGCCCCGCTCAAGCTCCGAACAGGCCGTATTCAAGAGGCCGGCCGACACATACCGGCTGAAGTGGGCGATACTAGGCTACCGAAGCAGTGGGTATGCTGAGACGATTCCCAGCCGCGGATGACATAAGACCAATGAGTCGAGCGGGTATCCTTTCCGTCGTTCGGTTTGGCGTTGCGACGGAGACAATCGTGTGAATGCGGCTGGCGGACCGGTTCGCGCCGGGCGGCTCGCGCTGGGCCTCGTGCTGCTGGCCTGCATGATGGGGGCCGCCGTCGCGCAGGCGGCTGAGGTGCGCATCGCGGCAATCCGATTCGCCGGTAATGTGGTGACACGCGATTCGGTGCTCCGTCAGCAGCTCACGATCCGTGTCGGCGAACCGCTCGATCCGGCGGCGGTGGAAGCGTCGCGCCAGGCGATCATGAACCTGGGGTTGTTTGCCAAGGTGACCGACAGCGTGGAGAAGACCCCGGAGGGAGCCGTCGTGACCTTCACGGTGCGCGAGAAACTCTATACCTGGCTGCTGCCCAGGCTGGGGCGCAACACCGACGGCGATATCAGTCTCGGCGGAGAGCTGCGCTTCGACAACCTGAATGGTTTGAATCAGCGTTTGAAGTTCATCGTCGAGAAGAAGGATATCGCCGGCGGCGGTACGGAGTTGCGCAAGGCGGTGGAATTCTCCGCCCCGCGTCTGCTCGGCACGCCCTACGGCCTGGGGGCGAGTTTCGGCGAGACCAAGCATAAGGAGACCCTGTACTCGGGCGACCAGCAGGGGGAATACGATCTGCGAACGCGCTCGCTCGGGCTGGACTTGAGCCGCTGGCTGAACCGCGACGGCCCGAACAGCGGTTGGCACGGCGATGCCGGCTTGAGCGTCTCGCGACAGTACTATACCTATCGATCGGGCACGCCCGGCCTGGAACAGAACAGCCAGGACGTCAGCGTTTCCCTGGGGCTTGGCTACACGCGGGTGAACTTGCGCCGCTACGACTACCGCGACGGCCTGGAATACGGCGGCGGAGCGAGCGTCGGCGGTCCGCAGATCGGCGCCGACAACTATCATTTCAATCTGACGGGCTATCTGCGCCGCTATATGCTCTTGTCCACGCCGAACACGAATCTCAACTATCAGCTGCGTACCGGCTACTCCAATCACTCGGCGGCCGGAGGCGATGGTTTTTCCCTGGGTGGGGCGGACAGTCTGCGCGGCTACGAGCGCGGATCGGTGACCGGCGACGTCTACATGTTGGCCAACGTAGAATATCTGCGTCCGCTGTTCGGCCGGAAACGTCTGCGCGGGGTCTTGTTTACCGATATCGGCAATGCCTGGTCGCACCGCGACTTCGCACCCTGGAATCTACAGCCGTCGGTGGGTGTCGGTATACGCTGGCACATCTCCTGGCTGGTGAATGTGGACCTGCGGGTGGACGGCGCCTACGCCCTGGGACAGCGCCGCTACCAGTTCTATTTCGGAACCAAGTCGACGTTCTGAGGTGCTTGAGTTTTTGCCGAACTGTGTGAAAATCGAAACGTCCAAGGTCTTTCATCTTGTTCCGACCATGCGCTGAGGAGGATCCATGCCGGAGATGACGAGTCTGCTCGCGTTCGCAGCCGTGGCGCTGGGCGTTGTGCTGACGCCCGGTCCGAACATGGTATATCTGGTGTCGCGCTCGATCTGCCAGGGGCGCAAGGCCGGTTTGTTTTCGCTGGGCGGCGTGGCGCTGGGATTCCTGTTCTACATGCTTTGCGCCGCCTTCGGCATCACGGCGCTGCTGCTGACGGTGCCGTTCGCGTATGACACGCTGCGTTTCGCCGGCGCCGCCTACCTGCTGTATCTGGCCTGGCAGGCAATCAAGCCGGGCGGGCGTTCTCCGTTCCAGGTCAGGGTCCTGCCGGCGGACAGTAATCGCAAGCTGTTTCTGATGGGCTTCCTCACCAGTGTCCTGAATCCCAAGATCGCGGTGCTGTATCTCTCGCTGCTGCCGCAGTTCATCGATCCGCACGCCGGCAGTGTGTTGATGCAGTCGCTGGTGCTGGGTTTCGAGCAGATCGTGATCAGCCTGACCGTCAATGCGGCCATCGTGATCATGGCGGGCAGCGTCGCGGCATTCCTGGCCGCGCGGCCGGTCTGGCTGACCGTGCAGCGCTGGCTGATGGGCGGGGTGCTCACCGCCTTGGCGGCGCGGCTGGCGTTCGAGGGCGGGCGGCGGCAGGCCTAGATGTTTAACAGGCTTTCGTTGTCGCTCAGGCGAGTGCGAGAGAAGGAAAGATTAGTCGAGACAGTGCAGTTTACAAATCATAAATGAGCATTTTGAGGCTGATTCTGATGCCCTATCGTGCCGCATGAGTAGGCAACAGATAGTCTGTTAACCGCCGGTCATCGACATGAAGCGCACTATCTTGCCGGGCTCTTCGCGGAATTCGTGGCGCTCGGGCTTGAGCGTAATGGCTTCGCGCACGGCAGCTTCGAGTTCCGCGTCGCTGGCGCCCGCGCGCAGCAGCGGGCGCAGTTCGAAGCGCTCTTCCTGGCCCAGACACATGTAGAGCGTGCCGTCCACGGACAGGCGCACACGGTTGCAGGTTTCGCAGAAGTGCTGCGATATCGGTGTGATGAAGCCGATGCGCAGCGGCGTGCCGGCCACCTGCACGTAACGCGCGGGTCCGCCCCCGGGCATGACGCCGGGCAGGAGTTCGTAGCGCTCGCCCAGGCGGGCGCGCACGGTCTGCAGGTCGAGATAGCGGGAACTGGCGCTGCGGCCGGTTTTGCCCATGGGCATGGTTTCGATGAAGCGCAGCGTGAAGTCGTGTTCGAGGCAGAACGCGACCATGTCCTCCACTTCGTCGTCGTTGACGCCGCGCATGACCACCATGTTGATCTTGACCGGCGCGAATCCGGCTGCCTTTGCTGCCATCAGCCCGGCGAGCACCTTTTCGAGTTTGCCGCCAGTAATCTGCTTGAAGCGCTCGGCGCGCAGCGTGTCCAGGCTGACATTGAGCCGGCTCACGCCGGCCTCGCGCAGAGCCTGGGCGTGTTTGTTCAGGCGGGTTGCGTTGGTCGACAGGGACAGGTCGTCGACGCCCGGCAAGCGCGCCAGCCGGGCGGCAAGCTCGGGTAGGTCGCGGCGCACCAACGGTTCGCCGCCGGTGAGTCGTACGCGGCTGACGCCGAGGCGTGCGAAGGCGCCGATCACGCGTTCGATTTCGTCGAAGCGCAGCCAGTCGTCCGGTTCCTGGAAGTCCCGGAAGCCTTTGGGCATGCAGTAATCGCAGCGCAGATCGCAGCGGTCCGTCACCGATAGGCGGACATATTCGATGCGGCGGCCGAAAGGGTCGATGAGTGCGTTCATGCGTCGGAGTATACGCTTCGGTCGAATGCGGGTTAATCCCAAGCAGCTAGCTAAGGTATAGCGCTTCCCGATCTGGCGATAAGATTTTTTTGGCTTTGATTGATTGAAATTATCGCGAAATAAAAAACTCTACTTTGAGTCCGCCATGCAGGGAGAGCACACTTTGCCGTCTTAGCATCGGATACCTGCCTCTAGAGGTGTAGCATGAGCGCTTTGCCCGAATTCGAAAACCACGCGAAACAGGAAATCAAATACACGACCTGTTACATGTGTGCCTGTCGCTGCGGCATCAAGGTCACGGTCGAGGACAATGAAGTCCGCTTTATTCAGGGCAATCGCAACCACCCGATCAACAAGGGTGTGCTCTGTGCCAAGGGCAACGCGGGCATCATGAAGCAGAATTCGCCGGCCAAGCTGCGCTCGCCGCTGCTGCGCAAGCAGGGCTCGGAGCGCGGCAGCGGCGAATTCGAGGAAATCTCGATGGAGCGCGCGCTCGATATCCTCACCGAGCGCCTGCAGAAGATCCGCGAGACAGACCCCAAGAAGCTGGCCTACTTCACCGGCCGTGACCAGATGCAGGCGCTGACCGGCATGTGGGCGACGCAGTTCGGCACCATCAACTGGGCGGCGCACGGCGGTTTCTGCTCGGTGAACATGGCGGCCGGCGGCCTCTACACCATGGGCCATGCGTTCTGGGAATTCGGCGATCCGGACTGGGACCGTACCAAGTACTTCATGATGTGGGGCGTGGCCGAAGATCATGCCTCGAACCCGATCAAGATAGGCCTCGAAAAGCTCAAGCGCCGCGGCGCCAAGTTCGTCGGCGTCAATCCGGTGCGCACCGGCTACCAGGCCATCGCCGACGAGTGGATCGCGATCCGCCCCGGCACCGATGCGATGTTCGCCCTGTCCATGGCCCATGTGCTGCTCAAGCATGAGCAGTTCGACTGGGACTTCCTGGTGCGCTACACCAACACGCCCTGGCTGGTGATCAATACCCCCGGCGAGAAGGGCGACGGCCTGTTCGTGCGCGATGCCGAAGGCAAGCCGATGGCCTGGGACATGGAAAAGGAGGCTTTCGTCGACGCGATGCAGGCCGAGATCACGCCGGCGCTGTTCTGGGAAGGCAAGGGTCCCGACGGCCGCCCGGTGCGTACGGTCATGGCGATGATGGCGGAGAAGTACCTCTCCGACGAGTATTCGCCGGAGAACGCCGAGAAGGTGACCGGCATTCCGGCCGAGACCATCGAGCGCTTGGCGCTGGAGATGGCGCATGTCGCCTTCAAGGAGACCATCGAGGTCGAGACGGAGTGGACCGACTGGGCCGGCCGCAAGCACGACAAGTTCATCGGCCGTCCGGTATCCATGCATGCCATGCGCGGTATTTCCGCGCATTCCAACGGCTTCCAGGCCTGCCGCGCACTTCATCTGGTGCAGGTGCTGCTGGGCTCGATCGACTGCCCCGGCGGTCACCTGGCCAAGCCGCCGTATCCCAAGCACATCCCGCCGTCCATCAAGCCGGCCAAGGAGATGGCGCCGAACACGCCGCTCAAGAGCCCGCCGCTGGGTTTCCCGAAGGCACCCGAAGACCTCGTCATCGATGCGGACGGCAATCCGCTGCGCATCGACAAGGCGTTTTCCTGGGATGCGCCGATCTCCAACCACGGCCTGATGCATATGGTCATCACCAATGCCGTGAAGGGTGATCCCTACCCGATCGACACGCTGATGCTCTTCATGGCGAACATGGCGTGGAATTCCACCATGAACACCAAGGACGTGCAGGACATGCTGCGCTCCAAGGACGAGAACGGGGAATACAAGATCCCCTTCCTGGTGGTGAGCGACGCCTATCACTCGGAGATGGTCAATTTCGCCGACCTGGTGATCCCGGATACCACCTATCTCGAGCGTTACGACACCATCTCGATGCTCGACCGCCCGATCTCCGAGCCCGACGTGGCCGCCGACTCGATCCGCCAGCCGGTGCTCGAGCCCAAGCGCGACGTCATGGCCTGGCAGGAAGTGCAGATCGAACTGGCCTCGCGGCTCAAGTTCCCGGCCTTCACCAACGAGGACGGTTCGCGCAAGTTCAAGGACTACAAGGACTTCATCATCAACTTCGAGAAGGAGCCGGGTATTGGCTTCCTGTCCGGCTGGCGCCTGGACGACGAAGGCAACGAAGTCCATCTGCGCGGCAAGCCCAATCCTAAGCAGTGGGACCGCTATATCGAGAACCAGTCGTTCTTCTCCTACCACTTGCCGGAGCACACGCGCTACTACCGCTTCGCCAACAAGGACTACCTCGAGCTGGCCAAGCATGCCGGCTGGGCCGGCTCCACCGATCCGATCGTCATCGAGCTGTATTCCGAGACGCTGCAGAAGTTCCGCCTCGCTGGCCAGGGCCTGTACGACGGCCCCCAGCCGAGCAAGCCCGAACACAAGGAGCGCCTGGTCAAGTACTTCTCGCCGCTGCCGGAGCACTACACGCCGCTGGAGCAGTGCCGCATCGACGAGAACGAGTACCCGTTCTATGCCGTCAACCAGCGGCCCATGTTCATGTACCACTCGTGGGATTCGCAGAATGCCTGGCTGCGTCAGATCATGGCGCAGAACTACCTGTTCATGAATCGCCAGCAGGCGACCGAGATGGGCATCGAGGACAAGTCCTGGGTGTGGGTCGAATCGCACAACGGCAAGATTCGCGTGCAGGTCAAGCTCATGGAGGGCGTCGAGAGCAATACCGTGTGGACCTGGAATGCCATCGGCAAGCAGTCCGGCGCATGGGGGCTCAAGCCCGAGGCCAACGAGGCTACCAAGGGCTTCCTGATGAACCACCTGATCCGTGAGCTGCTGCCGCGCAAGGGCGATGCTGTCGACAACATCACCAATTCCGATCCGGTGACCGGTCAGGCCGCCTGGTACGACCTGCGCGTGAAGATCACGCCAGCGGCGCCGGGCGAAGAGGGTACTTGGCCGACCTTCGATACCATCAAACGCTTGCCGAACGTGCCCGAGTCGCCCGATGTGCTGCGCTACCAGGCACATCAAGCGGTCAACCTGGAACGCGACATCATGGACGTGCTGACGCGCGGCGAGAAGTAAAGGATTCTCAGGAGGCTATCAACGATGCGACTCGGTCTCGTAATCGATCTGGACACCTGCGTGGGCTGTCACGCCTGTGCGGTGGCCTGTAAGCAGTGGAACACCTCGGGTACCACCGGCCCGCTGACGGACTATCGCCCCTACGGCGAGGATCCCAGCGGCGTGTGGTTCAATCGCATCCGCCACTACGAGGTGGGCGATTACCCCAACAACAAGACCATCAACTTTCCAATGTCGTGCATGCATTGCGAGGACGCCGACTGCGTCACGGTCTGTCCCACCGGCGCTTCCTACAAGCGCAAGGAAGACGGCGTGGTGCTGGTCGATCAGACCAAGTGCATGGGCTGTAACTACTGTTCCTGGGCCTGCCCCTATGGCGCCCGCGAACTGGATCGCGAATCGGGCACGATGAAGAAGTGCACCCTGTGCATCGACCGCATCTACGACGAAAGTCTGGCTGAGATCGATCGCCAGCCGGCCTGCGTGATCACCTGCCCGGCGCATGCGCGCTTCTTCGGCGACTTCGACGATCCGGATTCCGAGGTCAGCCGTCTGGTACGCGAGCGCGATGGTCGTCAGCTCATGCCTGAGGTTGGTTACAACCCGACCAACCGCTACCTGCCGCCGCGCCTGAGCACGCCGATCCCGACCGACGATGTGCGTCGTCCGGGTTTGGCCGGCAAGGTCAAGGAATGGGTCAACAAGGCGGTGGCGCGCTGAGGCGCGCGCTTCGCTCACTGTCGAGGATATCGCACCATGCATCCGGCACTTTCCGTCATCTTCTTCACCGTCGTTTCCGGCGCGGGTTTCGGCCTGTACTCGCTGACTTCGCTGCTGCAGGTCTTTCGTCTCGGCCCGGCGCTTGACCGCTCCGAACTGCTCACCATGCTGGTTACGGCTTTCGTACTGATCATCGCCGGCCTGCTCTCGTCTACTGGGCATCTGGCCAACCCGAAAAACGCTTGGCGATCGTTTTCCCGCTTCCGTACTTCCTGGCTGTCGCGTGAGGCGGTGTTCGCGGTGTTGTTCTTCCCTTTCGCCTTCCTATACCTGGTCGGAGTGTTCTTCTACGGCGCCGAGGTGCCTGGCTTCTTCGCCCTGATGGGCGCAATCGGTATCGTGCTGGGCTTCATCACTGTGTTCTCCACCGGCATGATCTACGCATGCCTGAAGACCATCCGGCAGTGGAATACGCCGATGGTGCCAGCCAACTACCTGTTGATGGGCCTGACTCTGGGCAGCCTGTTTTATTTTGCCATCGCCGCAGGTTTTGGCGTCGATCTCAATCTGATTGGTGGTGTCGCCGGTACCGCGCTGGTAGCCACCGGCGTGATGAAGGGTATCTACTATTTCTGGATCAACAAGGTTTCCGGTCCGACCATCAAGACCGCGACCGGCTTCACCCGGGCCGCCGTGCGTCTGCTCGACACCGGGCACACTGCCGGCACCTTTCTGACCGAGGAGTTCGGCTACGAGGTCGATCCCAGTCAGCGCCGTTTACTGCGTTCGATGGTGTTCAGTTTCGGTTTCATCCTGCCGTTGGGCCTGATCGGCTGGGCCATGGTAATGCCTCAGCCCACCGCGCTGGCGGTGCTGGCGGTGATTTCCTCGCTGATCGGCAAGGGCGTCGAACGCTGGCTGTTCTTCGCGGAGGCGCGACACGTGGTCAACTTGTATCACGGGGCGCAGAATACCTGAGCCTAGGATGGAATTGACGGACGCTTCGAGCGTCCGTCGTCCTTTGGGTACCGAGGTCAGTTTCTGGGCTGTGACTGAGATGAGGTGTTTCGGAGGGGCTTCATCTACATCATGTTTGGCCGTTCTGATGCGATTCCAAGTTTGTGAGTTCGCTTGGCAGTGCGGTGAAGTTCGCATTTTTCTGGGCGGTAGGGCTGGTTTCGGGCGCGATTCGATGCCTGGGGATTCGCTCCGAATTGGTGACGCGCCCGAGCCGATTTGTTCGGCGCATCTCTGCGCCTCACCCAAGGAGGGGTAATACTGGAAACGCTGATTCGCGCCCGAAACCGGCCTCAGCGCCAAAAACAGGAAAAGGTTTCACCGCATCGCCAACAGAAACCATATATCCCGGATTGCGCCCGACACCAATCACCCAGGCCAACATAATGGTCGCCTGCAGTCACGCAAGTGCCTCTGACGCGCACCCGAAAAGAACCCTAGCCGCCAGAAGAATGCGTTGCTCAGCGCGGCACGCCAAGTGCCGCTTCAGCTCTCCGGCTGCGGCGTGCTGCGCGGCCGCCGCCGACGCCGCCGGCGCTTGTTGGCCTGACCTTCACCGCCTTCCGAAGATGCCGGCGCAGAAGACGCCTGCGGGGCGGCCTTGTCGCCGTGCAGGCGAGGCTTGCCGCCACGCGTCGGGTGGCGCGGCGCGCGTTCCTGGCGGACCGGCGGTTCTGGCTTGACCAGCAGTTCGGCGTCGACGCCTTCGACAGGCAGTTTGTGGCCGATGTACTCCTCGATTTCCGGCAGGTAGAACGCCGTGTCCTCGCAGGCGAAGCTTACCGCGTCGCCTTTGGCGCCGGCGCGGGCGGTACGCCCGATGCGGTGCACGTAGTCCTCTGCCGACTGTGGCAGGTCGAAATTGAAGACGTGCGTGACGTCCGGGATGTGCAGGCCGCGGGCGGCGACGTCGGTGGCGACCATGACCGTGCATTCGCCGTTTTCGAAAGCCTTGAGCAGGCTCTGGCGTTTCTTTTGCGGCACGTCGCCGGACAGCAGGGCAACCGTGTATCCGTTGCCCTCCAGATAACCGGCGACGAGTTCGGTGCCGCGCTTGGTGTTGCTGAACACGATGCTTCGCTCGGGCTGTTCCTTCCGCAGGATGCCGAGCAGCAACGGGATCTTGTCGGCATTGGCGGGGAAGAACACCTGTTCGCGCACGCGCTCGGCGGTGACCTGATCCGGCTCGATCTGCACACGCTGCGGATTGTTCATGTGTTCGTAGGCCAGCTCCATGACGCGATAGGACAGCGTGGCGGAGAACAGCATGGACAGACGCTTTTCCGGTGCCGGCATGCGCCGCAGCAGGAAGCGGATGTCCTTGATGAAGCCGAGGTCGAACATGCGGTCGGCTTCGTCGAGCACCATGACCTGCGTGGCGCGCAGATCGAAGACATGTTGCTTGAAGTAGTCGATGATGCGCCCGGGAGTGCCGATCAGCACGTCGACGCCGTCGGCGAGCTGCTGCCGCTGTTTCTCGTAGTCCACGCCGCCGTAGACTAGGCCGAGGATGAGTCCGGTATGCGAGCCGAGGGCGACGGCATCCTTGTGAATCTGGATGGCCAGTTCGCGCGTCGGCGCGAGAACCACTGCGCGCGGCTGATTCGCGCGCCGTTCGGCGGCGGGCGGATGGCGTAGGAGATGGTTGAAGATGACGATGAGAAAGGCGGCGGTTTTGCCGGTGCCGGTCTGGGCCTGCCCGGCGACGTCGTGCCCGGCCAGGGCGATGGGCAGCGTTGCTGCCTGCACCGGCGTGGCCTGAGAGAATCCGCAGTCGCCAATGCCTGTGAGTATGGTTTCGGCCAGCTCGAAATGATCGAAATGGACGTCTGAAAGATGTGTGTCGCTCATGCGGATGTCAAAGTCCTGCGTGATGGCAGTTTTCGTGCAACCGCCTGTGTCGTATGGGCAAGGCGCTGATGCGCTGCCGCAACAATGCGCGTTTTTACTTGGCTTGATCGCGCCAAGCGCGCCTGCCGCTGGCGGTATGGCTCGGAACGAACGAGGGCCGCTGGCGGTGTCGTTTGGGCCGGTATGGGGGCGTGGGGTTGTTCGCGCTAGGGTTGAAATGGTGCGCGCAATAGCCCCACAATCGCCTGACCCCTATTATATTAGGGCACACGGCGGCCGCAGAAGTCTGCACCATAGCCATAACCTGCCGCCTTGCCAAGTATGTGTTCCCGGAGGCTAAAGTGAGCGACAAGATTGTCCATGTATCCGATAGCGAGTTCGAGGCGGAGGTCCTGCAGTCCGAGCAGCCTGTGCTGGTCGACTATTGGGCGGAATGGTGCGGCCCGTGCAAGATGATTGCGCCGGTGCTCGACGAGATCGCCGATGAGTACGAGGGCAGGCTCAAGATCGCGAAGCTCAACATCGACGACAATCCCGGCACTCCACCGAAATACGGCATTCGAGGCATTCCGACGCTGATGCTGTTCAAAGGCGGCAGTGTCGAGGCGACCAAGGTCGGAGCGGTGTCCAAGTCGCAATTGACCGCCTTCATCGACCAGAATATCTGAAAACAAGGCGTCCAGCCCCGTGCGGGGCTAGACGCCTTTGTATAGGCGTGGTAAATTTCCGGGAGTTGAAGGTCCGTAAACAATCCTGGACCGCATTCGAGCATCTCTTCTCCCTTTCGTAGAACCCGCCTGTCATGGGCTGCGGTTTACGTAATTCTTAAAATCAGACAACCCCTCCTTCTGAATACCCATGAATCTGACCGAACTGAAACTTAAGCCGGCTGCCGAGCTGGTCGAAATCGCGCGCAACATGAAACTCGAGGGCATGGCGCGAGCCCGCAAACAGGACATTATTTTCGCCATCCTCAAGGCGCATGCGAAAAGCGGCGAGGACATCTACGGCGACGGTGTGCTAGAGATTCTGCAGGACGGTTTCGGTTTCTTGCGCGGAGGGGACAGTTCCTATCTCGCCGGGCCGGACGATATCTACGTTTCGCCCAGTCAGATCCGGCGCTTCAATCTGCGCACCGGCGATACGATTTCCGGCAAGATCCGTCCGCCCAAGGAGGGTGAGCGCTATTTCGCCCTGCTCAAGGTCGACAACATCAACTTCGAGCCGCCGGAGAACGCCAAGAACAAGGTGTTGTTCGAGAACCTGACGCCGCTGCACGCGCAGTCTCGCATGCGAATGGAGCTTGGCAACGGCAGCACCGAGGACATCACCGCCCGCGTCATCGACATCGTGTCGCCGTTTGGCAAGGGCCAGCGCGGCCTGATTGTTTCCCCGCCCAAGGCGGGCAAGACCATGATGCTGCAGAACATCGCACAGAGTATCGCTGCCAACTATCCCGACTGCTATCTCATCGTGCTGCTCATCGACGAGCGCCCTGAGGAAGTGACCGAGATGTCGCGCATGGTGCGCGGCGAAGTGATCGCTTCGACCTTCGACGAGCCGGCCGCGCGCCACGTGCAGGTTGCCGAGATGGTGATCGAGAAGGCCAAGCGCCTGGTCGAGCACAAGCGCGACGTGGTGATCCTGCTCGACTCGATCACCCGCCTGGCGCGCGCCTACAACACCGTGGTGCCTTCATCCGGCAAGGTGCTCACCGGCGGTGTCGACGCCAATGCCCTGCACCGGCCGAAGCGTTTTTTCGGTGCCGCGCGCAATCTGGAGGAGGGCGGTTCGCTGACCATCCTCGCCACCGCCCTGATCGACACCGGTTCGAAGATGGATGAAGTCATCTACGAGGAATTCAAGGGTACCGGCAACATGGAGGTCCACCTCGACCGCCGCATCGCCGAGAAGCGGGTTTATCCCGCGATCAACATCAACCGTTCAGGTACCCGCCGCGAGGAACTGCTCACCGATCCGGAAGAGCTTCAGAAGCTCTGGATCCTGCGCAAGTTCCTGCATGCTATGGATGACCTCGAGGCGATGGAATTCCTGCTTGGCCGTCTGCAGCAGACCAAGACCAACAACGAGTTCTTCGATGCGATGAAGCGCTCCTGAGGCGCTTTACGACGCTCGTTCCCTCCGCGTTTACGATGCGCTGGGAACGATGCAGTAGGGATTGGCTCCCCAGACTTGCGAGGCGTATTCGCTGACCGTACGGTCGATCGAAAACTTTCCCATGCGGGCGGTATTGAGCATCGCCTTATGCGTCCAGCTCTCCGGTTCGTGGTAGAGACGGTCGACCTCCTCCTGTGCCGCGATATAGGCAGCGTAGTCGGCAAGCACGAGGAAATGATCCACGTTCAGCAGATTGCGTACGATCGCTTCATGCCGGTGCGGGTCGTCGGGAGCGAAGAAGTCGCTGTCGATCATGTCCAGCGCGCGTTTGAGTTCGGGATTGGACTCGTAGTAGTACCTCGGCCGGTAACCTTCGGCGCGTAGCTGCGAGACGCCGTCCGTACGCAGGCCGAAGATGAAGATGTTCTCCTCGCCTACCTCCTCGCGGATTTCCACGTTGGCGCCGTCCAGGGTGCCGATGGTCAGCGCTCCGTTGAGCGCGAGTTTCATATTGCCGGTGCCCGAGGCCTCGGTGCCGGCCGTCGATATCTGTTCGGACAGATCGGCCGCGGGGATGATCCGCGAGGCGCAGCTGACCTCGTAGTTCGGGATGAACACGCACTTGAGCTGGTCGCCGATGGCGGGGTCGTTGTTGACCACGTCGGCAACGTCGTTGATCAGTCGGATGATGCGCTTGGCCATGACGTAGGCCGGCGCCGCCTTGCCCGCGAAGATCACCACGCGCGGCACGCGCATGTCGGACATTCCGTCGCGTATGCGATTGTAGAGCGTGACGACGTGCAGCAGGTTGAGCAGCTGCCGCTTGTACTCGTGGATGCGCTTGATCTGTACGTCGAACAGCGCATGCGGATCGACGGCAATGTCCAGCGTGTGGCGGATGTAATCCGACAGCGCGTGCTTGTTGGCGAGCTTGACCGTGCGGAATTCTTCCCGGCAACCGGCGTCCTCGGCGAAGTTCTGCAGGCGCCGGATGTCCGAGAGGTCGTGTATCCAGTCGATGCCGATATGTTCGCTGATCAGGCCGGCCAGCCTCGGGTTCGCCTGATGCAGCCACAGACGCGGGGTGATGCCGTTGGTCACGTTGATGAAACGTCCCGGCATGATGCGATAGAAGTCGGCGAACAGCGTGTCCTTGAGCAGGCTGCTGTGCAGCTCGGCCACGCCGTTGACGCGGTGGCTGCCGACCACGGCCAGATTGGCCATGCGCACGCGGCGCTCGCCGTCCTCGCCGATCAGCGAAACGCTCGCCAGCAGGTCGTTGTCGCCCGGGAAGCGGTGGCGTACGTCGGTCAGGAGCGCATGATTGATGTCGTAGATGATCTGCATGTGCCGCGGCAATACGCGCGTCATCAGTTCGACCGGCCAGGTCTCCAGCGCTTCCGGCATCAGCGTGTGGTTGGTGTAGCCGAAGGTGCCTACGGTGATTTCCCAGGCCTCCTTCCAGCTCAGGGCGTGCTTGTCGACCAGCAGGCGCATCAGTTCGGCCACGGCGATGGCGGGATGCGTGTCGTTGAGCTGAATGGCGGTCTGTACGTGTAGCTGGCGGATGTCGTAGCCGCGCTGCAGATGGTAGGCGAGAATGTCCTGCAGCGATGCCGAGACGAAGAAATACTCCTGTTTCAGACGCAGTTCACGACCGGCCTGGCTGGAGTCGTTGGGATAGAGTACGCGGGAGATGTTCTCGGACAGGATTTTCTGTTCGACCGCGCCCATGTAGTCGCCCTCGTTGAAGGAGCCGAGTTCGAACTCGCGCGATGCCCTGGCCGACCACAGGCGTAGGTCGTTGACGTTGCCGCCGCCGACTTTGGCACCATAGCCGGCGACGGGAATGTCGTAGGCCAGTGCGAGTACGCTGTCGCCGCCTTCCCAGTGGTGGCGCGGGGCGCCGTCGGGGGCGGTGTGACTGATCAGGTATCCGTTGAAACGTACGACGTAGCTGTGCTCAGGCCGTGGAATCTCCCAGGGGTTGCCATAGCGCAGCCAAGCGTCGGGGTGTTCGACCTGCACGCCGTTTTCGATCACCTGGCGGAACATGCCGTAGTCGTAGCGGATGCCGTAGCCGTAACCCGGCAGGCAGAGGGTCGCCATGGAGTCGAGGATGCAGGCGGCCAGACGGCCGAGGCCGCCGTTGCCGAGCGCCGCATCGGGTTCCAGCTCGGCGATTTCCGCGAGGTCGACGCCGAAGTCGGCCAGGGCATCGCGTGTGACGTCGTAAATGCCCATGTTCATCAGCGCATTGATCAGCAGGCGCCCGATGAGGAATTCCATCGACAGATAGAACACCCGCTTGGAGCCTGTTTCGGTGTAGTGCCGGCGCGTCAGCATCCAGCGTTCGAGCATGCGTTCGCGTGTGGCCATGGCGATGGCATTGAGCCAGTCACGCGCCGTGGCGTGTTCCGGGTCGGTGCCGAGTTCGTGCAGCAGGCGGCTGCAGATGGAGAGCTTGAGTCCCTCCTTGTCCATCCCCAGCGGCAAATCGCAAGTCTTTGAGTCCATGTCCATGGTGCGAGCTCCAGCGCTGATGTGGTCATTCGGTACGCAATCCGCATGCCAGCGGGGTGTAACATCGGTACTTCGGTGCGGCGTCGGAAGAGCCTGTCAGGCGTCCCGTTTCAGGGCGCGGTGCCCGATATCGGTGCGGTAGTACTTGCCGGGCCAGACGACCGCATCCGCCAGGACGTAGGCCATGCGCTGGGCGTCGGCGAAGTTTTCGCCCAGCGCGGTCGCGCACAGAACCCGCCCGCCGTCGCTCAAAATCTGTCCGTCGTCTAGGCGTGTGCCAGCATGGAAGAGTTTGCGTTCTCCGCCGTCTTCGGGCAATAGGCCGAGATCATCGCCCTTGGCATACGCGCCGGGGTAACCGCGTGCGGCGAGCACCACGCCCAGTGCGACGCGCCGGTCCCATCGCGCGGTGACGTCGTCGAGATGGCCGTTCAGCGCCGCTTCGATCAGTTCGACCAGATCGGACTCCAGGCGCATCATGATCGGCTGGGTTTCCGGGTCGCCGAAGCGGCAGTTGAATTCGACCACGCGCGGATTGCCCTGCGGGTCGATCATCAGGCCGGCATAGAGAAAGCCACTAAACGGCGTGCCTTCGCTGGCCAGGCCCGCCACGGTCGGTGCCATGATTTCGTGCATCACGCGCTCATGCACTTCGGGGGTGACGATGGGAGCGGGCGAGTAGGCGCCCATGCCGCCGGTGTTGGGGCCGCAGTCGCCGTCGTCGCGGGCCTTGTGGTCCTGCGAACTGGCCATGGGCAGGATGTGCTCACCGTCGACCATGCAGATGAAGCTGGCTTCCTCGCCCTGCAGGAATTCCTCGATGACCACGCGGTGGCCGGCCTCGCCGAAGGCGTTGCCGGCGAGCATGTCGTGTACCGCAGCCACGGCCTCGTCGATGCCCTGGGCAACGACCACGCCCTTGCCAGCGGCAAGGCCGTCGGCCTTGACCACGATCGGTGCGCCGCGGTCGTGGATGAAGTCGACCGCGGCTGCGACTTCGGTGAACACGCCATAGGCGGCGGTGGGGATGCCGTGGCGCTGCAGAAAGTCCTTGGTGAATGCCTTGGAGCCCTCCAGGCGCGCGGCGTCGCGAGTCGGGCCGAAGATGCGCAGGCCGGCATCGCGGAAAGTGTCGACCACGCCGTCGACCAGAGGCGCTTCGGGACCCACTACGGTAAGGTCGATGACGTGTTCCTCGGCGAAGCGCAGCAGCGTCGGGATGTCGCTGGCGGCGATGGCGACGTTTTCGATGCCCGGTTCATGGGCGGTGCCCGCGTTGCCGGGACAGACGTAGACGGTTTCCGCGCGCGGCGACTGCGCGAGTTTCCAGGCGAGGGCGTGTTCGCGCCCGCCGCCGCCGATGACCATTATCTTCATGCGTATTAGCGCCTCAGGTGAGCTTCGGTTGTCGGGGCGTTCAAGTGTTACTTTGCACCAGTTCGACGGCCATGGGATCCTTTTTGTCCTCGGTCGCCGGCGGGCGCAGCGTGAATTCGAAAATGTGTTCGCGCGAGGGCAGGTGCCGCGTGTCGAAGCCCGTGGGCAGCTGTGAGGCGTGGAAGAATGCTGTGCCGTAGGGCGATTGCGAATCGCGGGTGTCGGTCACGTGCAGTTCGGGGCAGATGCGGCGCAGATAGCGCAGGAAGCCGAAGCCCTTGTCCTGGTCGTAGTGGTAGCAGACGCCGCGCATGCGCGAATCGTAAGCGCCCCATTCGTGCTCGCCCTTGATCGGCAGCAGTCCGGGTACGAGGTAGCCGGACATGTACATGTCGGCCTCGCGCTTGAGATCGGCGGACACGTTGTTGAAGGCGATGACCTCGGCACGGCAGCCCTGGTTCTGCAGGGCGCGCACCAGATAGGCGAAGTCGCCGTCGCCGCTGGCGATGACGATGCGGTCCAGCCGTCCGCACTGCGTCAGCGCATCGACGGCGAGTTCCAGATCCATGTTGGCCTTGCCGTAGCGGTCGCCGTTGTCGTCGGTGTACCAGCGTACGTTCTTGACGATGACCTTGTAGCCGAGGTCGCGCAGCGCGGCGTGGAACTGGCGCTGTCCGTGACGATAGCTGAAGTCGTCGGCCGCCTTGTCGGCGTCGTAGGCGAGGTAGGCGTTGAGCCTGACAGGGTGGGCGCCGTCACGGCAGGCGAAATCGCGCAGCGCATCGAACTGCATGCGGTAGCCGCCGTTGAGGTGGATGTTGCTGACGTCGACGTAGACGCCGACGCGCAGTGAGGAGTTCATCGGTTGGATCTCCGGCGTGTATGTTTTGCGCCGCCGTTGCGGCCGCGCGGTGTTTTGAAAAAGCCCGGCTTATTCTACACGGGTTAGCGGAAGGCTCTGCCACGCGGATGGTGTTCGAATGGCGCATAATGCCGGCTTGCCAATTTCATACTCGGGGGATGCATGGATAGGCTGAAAGCGGAATCCACGGGCGGCGTGGTCACCGCGCCGCATGCGCTGGCGGCGCAGGCCGGGCGCGGCGTGCTCAGGCGAGGCGGCAATGCGCTGGAGGCGGCGGTAGCCGTGGCATCGTCCATCGCCGTGGTCTATCCGCATATGAACAGCCTCGGCGGCGATGCCTTCTGGCTCATCGCCGATGCCGACGGCGGATTGCACGGCCTGGATGCGGCCGGCCCCTCAGGACAGGCTTACGGCCCCGCGATCTATGACGGGGAAAGCGCATTGCCCGAGCGCGGCGGTTTGGCTGCGATCACTGTGGCCGGTGCGGTCGGTGCCTGGCAGGAGGCTTACGATTTCAGCCGCAGCCGATGGGGCGGTGCCCTGCCCTGGGCGGATCTGTTGGCCGATGCGCGCCGCTGGGCCGAGGACGGCAGTCCGGTCAGCGACAGCCATGCCGCGACTCTGGCCGCGCTGCCGGAGGCGGTGCGCGCCCTGCCGGGTTTTGCGCAGACCTTTTTGCCGGATGGTCGGGCGCCTGCGGTGGGCGAATTGTTCCATCAGCCTTCGCTGGGCCGGACGCTTGCCGAGCTGCAGGCCGAAGGCGCCGAAACTTTCTACCGCGGCGCGCTCGCCGAACGCCTAGCCGAAGGTCTGCGGGCCGGCGGGAGCCTGCTGCGGGGCGAGGACCTGGCGGCCTATCGCCCGCGCTGGGTGGAGCCGCTGCGACTGCCCTACGCGCGCGGCGAGCTGGTCAACATGCCGCCGCCCAGCCAGGGCTTCGCTTCGATGATGATCGCCGGGGTGCTGGAGCGCTTTGGCCTGAGTGGCATGGACCCGCTCGGCGCCGATTACGTGCATGCGGCAGTCGAGGCGACCAAGAGCGTGTTCGCATTGCGCGACCGCTATTTGTGCGACGCCGATTTTTCGCCGGTACCCTTGGGCCAGCTGCTCGATCCGATCATGCTCGAACGCCTCGCTCTTGCCGTCGATCCCGCGCGCGCGGCTGCGCCCGGACGAGCGCCGGCGCCCGGCGATACGGTTTGGTTCGGCGTGGTGGACGCTCAGGGGCGTGCGGTGAGCGTGATCCAGAGCATCTATCACGAGTTCGGCTGTGGTGTGGTCGCGGGCGACACCGGTGTCGTGTGGAACAATCGCGGTTGCGCGTTCTCGCTGGATAGGCAGCATCCGAACGCACTCGCGCCCGGCAAGCGCCCGTTCCACACGCTCAACCCGGCGATGTACCGTGAGGATGAGCGCGTGAGGCTGGTGTACGGCACGATGGGGGGCGACGGTCAACCGCAGACGCAGGCGGCGATACTCACCCGAGTGCTGGATTTCGGCATGTCGCCGGCCGAGGCGGTGGCGGCGCCGCGCTGGCTGTACGGGCGTACCTGGGGCGAAAGCAGCGCCGGATTGCGTTTGGAGCGGCGTTTCGCTCCGGAGGTGTTCGAGGAGTTGGAACGCCGCGGACACGAGGTCAATCGGGTGCCGGAGTACAGCGACGTGATGGGGCATGCGGGCATGATTCGCGTCAACCGCGGAGAGCTGGGTTTGCAGCTGGAGGCTGCAACGGATCCGCGCAGCGATGGTGCGGCGCTCGGGATCTGAGTTATAGCCTATCCTTCGTTCGGTTTATTGCCGGAGCAACTGACTGTTTGGGAGTAATGGATGACTCTGATTCTGTTCCTCGGTGTGGGTGTGGTCGCGGGCTTGCTGGCGGGAATGCTGGGGGTCGGCGGGGGCATCGTGATCGTGCCGGTGCTGCTTACCGCATTCCACTACCTTGACGTTGCACCTGGTGTGACGGCGCATCTGGCGATCGGAACCTCGCTGGCGACGATCGTGTTCACCTCTCTGTCGGCGATTCGCGCGCAGCAGCGCAAGCGTGCGATCGACTGGCCGCTGGTGTTCGCCCTGGTGCCTTCGGTGATTATCGGTAGTTTTCTCAGTGGTTATGTGGCGGGCTCGATTCCCGGCAATCTGCTGCGCACGCTGTTCGGTGGATTCCTGGTGTTGGCCGGCGTGCAGTTGCTGCTCAACTGGCGCCCGGGTGGACACCGGGGATTGCCGGGGCGCGTCGGACTTTGGGTGTCCGGAGGCGTGATCGGCATGGTTTCCGCCCTGGTCGGCATTGGTGGCGGCACGCTGACGGTGCCTTTCCTCAGTTGGTGCAACGTGGAGATGAAGCGTGCTGTGGCGGCTTCTTCGACGCTGGGTTTCGGCCTGGCGCTGTTCGGCGCGACGGGTTTCGTGCTTGCCGGCTGGGGCCATCCAGAACTGCCGTCCTGGAGTCTGGGTTACGTCTATTTGCCGGCCTGGCTGGGTATCAGTGCCACGGCGGTGCTATTCGCCCCCTTGGGTGTGCGATTGTCGCACGCCTTGCCGGTGGCGACGCTCAAGCGGGTCTTTGGCGTGCTGCTGCTGCTCGTCGCGGTGCGAATGTTGTTGTTTCGCTAGTCGTCGGAAGGTGGCTGCTTTTATGAGGCCAGCATGATGCAGTCGCGTCCGGCCGCCTTGGCATTGTAGAGGGCGCGGTCCGCCGCTCTCACCAGGGAGCGGATGTCTGCGGTGGCGGGCTGTATGCAGGCGATACCGAAACTCGCGGTGACCGCCTCTACGGGCCATGATGTTTCATGAAACTGTCGATGCAGGCGTTCGGCCAGCGTTTCTGCCTGTTCGAGGGGCGTATCCGGCAGGACTATGGTGAATTCCTCGCCGCCTGGGCGTGTGGCGATGTCGGTTTCACGTACGCTTTCCCGGAGCACCTGCCCGCACTGGGCCAGGACTTCGTCGCCCACCGGATGGCCGTAGCGGTCGTTGATGCGCTTGAAATGATCGATGTCGAGCGCAATCAGCGATAGCGGGGACTGGTTGCGCCGAGCCCGGGCGAATTCCCGACGCAGGGTCTGGTCCAGGGCGCGTCGGTTGCTCAAGCCGGTCAGACTGTCGGTAGTAGAGAGCTGCGTGAGCGCATTGTTCGCCGTGAGGAGTTCGCGTTGGGCACGATTGCGTTCGCTGACGTCGATGAGCTGTATGACCGTGTAAAGCGGCTCGCCGCGGGCGCCGCGAACGAGAGCTACGCCGATCTCCGCTTCGATGATGTGTCCCCGGGAGTCGAAATAGCGCTTTTCGGCCTGGAAGTGGTCGCGTTTCCCCGCGTAGAGTTCCTCGTACAGCCGGTCGGTCAGGTGTAGATCCTCGGGGATGACGAAGCCCGCCGCGCTGTGGCCGATGAACTGTTCGGGGCCATAGCCGAAGATGTGACACATGGCAGGGTTGACGTCGATCATTTCGCCGCCGGGTTTGGCGATGGCCTTGCCGACAATGGCATGGCGGAAGCTCTGCTCGAACATGCGTTCGCGTTCGCGCAGCGCCTGGTCGGCCCACTCCCGTTCGACGAAGCGCCCGATCAGGGCGGCCATCGATTCCACGGTCCGGATTTCGCGTGCTGCGAAGGGTTCGGGGCGCGATTCGCCGTCGCTGAAATTGAGTGTCCCGTAGAGTTGGCCGCCGACCATGACGGCTGCGCCGAGGTAAGAGCGCAACTGCAGTTTGGTGCAGGCCGGGTGGTTGCGCAGTTCGGCGTGTGTTTCCACGCGGTGGTAGGCGGTGGTGACGCCGTTCTTGGCGACGGCCCTGCAGTAGGTGTCGCTCAGATCGAAATGATTGCCGGCCTGCAGCGTTTCGATCGGGCTCAGTACCTGGAAGACTTCATAGTCTTCGTCGACGATGCGGCTGAGGATGCCGGTAGACAGATCGAGCATGTGACGCCCGATGTCGATGCAGGCGAGGGCGAATGCGTCGAGATCGTCGAAGTGCTCGACGAGGAGATGGTGCAGTCCGAACAGCCAGTCTTCCCCTTTGGCTGTTCTGCCGGCCGGAACGCGCATATCCATGAAGGGCAACTATATGCCACAAAAAGCCTGGCTGCGATACCGTAAGCCAGGCTCCGACCGGCGTCGCTCAGTGGCGGAAATGCCGCATGCCCGTGAAGACCATGGCCATGCCGTGTTCGTCGGCTGCGGCTATGACTTCCTCGTCGCGTATCGATCCGCCCGGTTGGATGACGGCGGTGATGCCGGCCTCGAAGGCGGCGTCGATGCTGTCGCGGAACGGGAAGAAGGCGTCCGAGGCCATCACCGAGCCCGCCACGGCGAGGCCTTCGTCGGCGGCCTTGATGCCGGCGATGCGGGCGGAATAGACGCGGCTCATCTGCCCAGCGCCGACGCCCACGGTCTGAGCGTCGCGGACGTAGACGATGGCGTTTGATTTGACGAACTTGGCTACCTGCCAGGCGAACAGCAAATCCTTCCGCTCCTGCGCGCTGGGTGCGCGTTTGGAGACGGTCTTGAGGTCGTCAGGCCCGATCATGCCGATGTCGCGATCCTGCACCAGCAGGCCACCGTTGACACGCTTGAAGTCCAGCGAGGCCTCGGGTGCGCCCCATTCGCCCCATTCGCCGCATTCGAGCAGGCGCACGTTCTTCTTGCCGGCTACCGCGCGGGCAGCTTCGGGCGTGATGCTCGGCGCGACGATCACTTCGACGAACTGCCGGCTGACGATGGCATGGGCGGTGTCGCCGTCGAGTGGGCGGTTGAAGGCGATGATGCCGCCGAAGGCCGAGGTCGGGTCGGTCTGGTAGGCGCGCTCGTAGGCGGCCAGCAGGTTGGGCGCGACGGACACGCCGCAGGGGTTGGCGTGCTTGACGATCACGCAGGCGGGGGCGTCGAACTGCTTGACGCATTCCAGCGCGGCGTCGGTATCGGCGATGTTGTTGTAGGACAGTTCCTTGCCCTGGATCTGGCGTGCGGTGGCGACGCCCGCCTCGCGCGGCGCGTGTTCGCGGTAGAAGGCGGCGCGCTGGTGCGGATTCTCGCCGTAACGCAGGTCCTGGACTTTGGCGAACTGCCGGCTCAGCGTGCCGGGAAAGGCCTCTTGCGTGCCGTCTTCGGTGGTGGCGCAGAGATAGTCGGCGATCATGCCGTCGTATTGCGCTGTGTGGGCGAAGGCCTTGGCCGCCAGCGCGAAGCGCGTCGCGAGCCTGGTGCCGCCGTCGGCCTGGAGTTGGTCGAGGATTGGCGCATAGTCCGCGGGTTCGACCAGCACGGCCACGTCGGCGTGGTTCTTGGCCGCGGCGCGCACCATGGCCGGACCGCCGATGTCGATGTTCTCGATGGCCTCATTCAGCGAACAGTCGGAGCGCGCAACCGTCGCTTCGAAGGGGTAGAGATTGACCGCCACCAGGTCGATGGGGGCGATGTCGTGTTCCTGCATGACCGCGTCGTCGGTACCGCGGCGGCCGAGGATGCCGCCGTGGATCCTGGGGTGCAGCGTCTTGACGCGGCCGTCCATCATTTCCGGCAGGCCGGTATGCGCGGAAACGTCCTTGACCGGGATGCCCGCCTCGGCGAGCAGGCGGGCGGTACCGCCGGTGGAGAGGATTTCGACGCCCATATCCGCGAGACCGCGGGCGAAAGCTTCGATGCCGGTTTTGTCCGAGACGCTGAGCAGCGCGCGGGTGACGGGACGATGGTCGGTCATGGTGTAGTTCCGGGTTGCTTCGAATGGGCGGCATTATAGCGGGTGAGCGGTGCCGGCACGATCGAGCGTATTCGATTCGAGTGCGCCCGTTTTTACGGCATTTGGCGGAGCATGAACACGTGCTCGTCGAATCGGCTGAGCTGTGCGCGGTCATCCTCGCCACGCAGGTCGCGGCAGGCGAGTTCGTCGATCTGCCAGCGCCCGGTGTAGAGCTTGTGGACTTCGGCTGTGCTTACCGCGAATGGCGGACCCTGACGTTCGTCCTGCGGGTAGTCCAGCGTAATGAGCAGGATCGGCAGTCCACCCGGCAGAAGTGCGTGCAGTTTGGCCGCGTATTGCATGCGCATCTCGGGAGGCAGGGCGATCAGTGAAGCGCGGTCGTAGACGGCGGCGACCTCGGCGAGGTCATCGCTCTGCAGGTCGAAAAAGTCGCCGCAGAAAATTCCGATTTCGCCGCAGCGGTAGCGCCGGAAGGTGCGCGACTGCTCGATCTCGGGCGTCAGGCCGTTCTCTTCGAAGAATCCCTCCACGGCGAGCGGACTCAGTTCGACGCCGAGTACGCGATAGCCCTGTCCGGCCAGCCACAGCATGTCCAGGCTCTTGCCGCACAGCGGTACGAATACGGTCGTTCCAGGGGCAATGCTGAGTGACGGCCAGTAGGCCTCGAGATGCATGTTGATCTGGGACTGGTGGAAGCCGATGCGGTTCTCGCGCCAGCGCTGTAGCCAGAATTCCGACGTCATGGATGTGTCGTCTCCCGATGGGGGCGTCGTGGAAGGTGGCGGGAGAGGATACCGCATGGCCGGGGCCGGCCTCACGTTTGCGAAGCCGGCAGGCGAAACCAGCGCTTGCGCCCGCTATCTCTTGCCGAAGCGGGCGACGAGAGAGGCCAGTTCGTCGGATAGCCCGTTGAGATCGTTCGACATGCCGAGGGTGTGGTGTGCGGCATTGACGGTCTGGTCCGAGGCATCGCGTATCGTCACGATGCTGCGGTTGATTTCCTCGGCGACATGTCTCTGCTCCTCGGTGGACGTGGCGATCTGCGTGTTCATGTCGTTGATGACGCCCACCGAATTGCCGATGGAGGCGAGAGCGGAGGTGACCTTGGAGAAGCTCTCAACACTGCGGTCGGAGAGTTCGTGGCTGGCCTGCATGCGATCCGAACTCTTGCCGATGGTGCCTTGCAGTTCGCCCACTATGCCTTGGATGTCGCTGGTGGCCTGCTGGGTGCGATGGGCGAGTTCGCCTACCTCTGAGGCGACCACTGCGAAGCCGCGTCCAGCGTCGCCCGCCCGAGCTGCCTCGATGGCGGCATTGAGCGCCAGCAGCCGCGTTTGGTCGGCGATGCCGCGGATCAGGTCCGAAACCTGCGTGATCTTTTCGCTGTCGGCGCGCAACTGCTGCATGATTTCCGTGCCGGCGCGGATCTGCTCGGCCAGATTTTCCACGACGCCGGAGGTCTCGCCGGCGACCTCGATGCCGGTTTTTGTTTCGCGGTCGGCGTTGTGGGCGGCGCCTGCGCTTGCGGTCGAGTTCTGCGCGACCTCGTGGACGGTGGTCGCCATTTCGTTCATGGCCGTGGCGACTTGCTCGATCTGGTTCAATTGCTGTTCGATCGCGTCGACCGCGCTTGACAGCACGGCGGTGGAGTCGGCGGTGCTGGTGCTGAGTTTCTGCGAGTGTTCGCCGATGCGCCCTAGCACCGTGCGCTGGCTCGCTTCGAGCATCAGGGTGGCCAGTTCTATTTGGCCGGCGGTGCCCTTGTAGGGCGAGTACACGGCCTGCATGATCGGATTGTCGACGATCGCTCTCATTTTGCCAGCGACGGCGTGGATGGGCTGCATGAATCCGTAAACTGCGGCGACCCCGGCGGCGCTGAACAGAATCGACAGCGCCAGCAACCAGGTACTGGGCAGGCCCAGCGAGATGGCGAGCGCGAGCAGTACAAACAAGCCTCCGGTGCTGAGCGCGATGCGGGCCGATTCCTGGTGCCACCAGCGCTGGTGTGCCAGCCGTGCAGCGGTGCGCGCGGCCTCGCTCTCGGACGCGGCTCGGCCATGTTCGCTGGCCGCCGGGCCGAGCTTGCCGTACAGCGCGTTCGCTCTGGCGACGTCCTCGGCCTTGGGTTTGACGCGTACGGACTCGTAACCGGCCACTTTTCCGTCCACGTACACCGGCGTGATATAGGCATCGACCCAGTAGTAGTCGCCGTTCTTGCAGCGGTTCTTGACGATGCCCATCCAGGCCTTGCCGTTCTGGACGGTTTGCCACAAGTCGGAAAAAGCCGCCTGCGGCATGTCGGGATGGCGCACGATGTTGTGGCTCTTGCCGACGAGTTCTTCCTGCGAAAAACCGGCGACTTCGGCGAAGATGGGATTGCTGTAGGTGATGACGCCGGCAAGATCAGTAGCAGAAATTAGTTGTTCGCCGCTGTCGTACGTCCGCTCATGTTGTGTGATGGGGAAATTCTTTTTCATGACTTGGTAGCCTGCCCGCTGACTATGAATTTCAAGGATCATCTCCGATGACCATCAGGGTTACCCGCGTCTTGTCTTATGAATTGTGCTGCGCATCCCCTAAAGGTATCGGCAAGCATCCATATTAGTTTAGGACGGCGCTGAGCAAGTGCCCGAGGGTGTCGGCGACTGACTGAGAACTCAGCCCGCGCGGATGTGATCGCCTTGCAGCCAGGCGAGTAGGGTGTCCTCGAGCATGGGACGAGCATGTCGGGTATCCCTGCAGCCGGTCGACGCCTTCGGCGATGAGTTTCAGGTCCAGCGCGTGGGCCATGGCGATGATGCGGTGTACCAGCTCATGGATGTTCGGCTGTTCGAGGATACTCGCCGCTGTCGATGATGTAGAACGGCCACAGCTGCTGGTTCAGTGCGTCGGCCGGTTGGTGGTCGGCGGCGTGGCGTTTGTTGCCGCCGACCTGGCGGACGCAGTTAGCATGGCGCCCGAGCATGTTTTTCCTCGGCTGCAGACGATAGGTCGATATCGAAGCGTTCGGCGAGCTGGCGTCTTCGTCGCGCTGCAGCTCAGGCAGCTGTCCTTTGAAGCCCATGAGCAGTATTGTCGTTATGGTTCATATGCAAGTATAGGCGCCAGCCAGCGCTCGGCGGTCTGCAGGTCCCAACCCTTGCGCCGGGCATAGTCCTCGACCTGATCGCGGCCGATCTTGCCCACGCCGAAGTAATGTGCGTCGGGGTGGGAGAAATACCACCCGGAAACGGCCGCCGCCGGCCACATGGCGTAGCTCTCGGTCAACTGGAGGTGTGCGTTGGCTTGTGGATCGAGTAGCTCCCACATCGAACCCTTCTCCGTGTGTTCGGGGCAGGCCGGGTAGCCGGGAGCGGGACGGATGCCGGCGTAGGCTTCCTTGATCAGCGCTTCGTTGTCGAGATGCTCGCCGGGCGCGTAGCCCCAGAACTCCTTGCGCACGCGCTCGTGCATCAGTTCGGCAAAGGCTTCGGCGAAACGATCGGCCAGCGCCTTGGCCATGATCGCGTGGTAGTCGTCGTGTTCGGCCTCGAAGCGCGTCACGTGTTCGTCCAGTCCTTCGCCCGTCTGCACGGCGAAGGCGCCGAGGTAGTCGGCCAGGCCGCTGTCGGCAGGCGCCACGAAGTCGGCCAGACTGCGGTTGGGCCGCCCTGCGGGGCGCTCGGTCTGCTGGCGCAGGTGATGCAGGCGCATGAGCACTTCGCCGCGCGCGTCGTCGGTGTAGAGTTCGATGTCGTCGTCCCTGACCTGATTGGCGGGGAAGAAACCGATCACCGCGCGCGGGTGCAGCCATTTCTCTTCGATGATCCGCTTGAGCATGGCCTGGGCGTCGGCGAATAGCTTGCGCGCTTCTTCGCCGACGATCTCGTCCTCCAGGATGCGCGGGTAGCTGGCGTGCAGCTCCCAGGCGTGGAAGAACGGCGTCCAGTCGATGTAGCGCGCGATGTCCTCTAGCGGGTAGTCCTCGAACACCTTGATGCCGAGGAAGCTCGGTTTGGGCGGAACGTAGCCGGACCAGTCGATGGGCGTCCCGTTGGCGCGCGCAGCGGCCAGCGGGAGGAGCTTGTCCTTGCGCTTGCGCGAGGCGAGCTGTTCGCGCACCTGCGTGTATTCCTCTCGGATCTTTTCGGCATAGGGGCCGCGCAGTTCGGGGCTGAGCAGGCTTTGCGCCACGCCGACCGCGCGCGAGGCGTCCTTGACCCACACGGTCGGCGCGCGCGCGTAGCCCGGCTCGATGCGCGAGGCGGTGTGCGCGCGCGAGGTGGTGGCGCCGCCGATCAGCAGCGGGACGTTGAAGCCCTGGCGCTCCATTTCCTTGGCCATATGCGCCATCTCGTCCAGCGAGGGGGTGATCAGGCCGGACAGGCCGATGATGTCCACGTCCCGTTCGCGTGCGGTGTCGAGAATCTTTTGCGCCGGCACCATCACGCCGAGATCGATGACCTCGAAGTTGTTGCACTGCAGGACCACGCCGACGATGTTCTTGCCGATGTCGTGCACGTCGCCCTTGACCGTGGCCATGAGGATGCGGCCCTGGGCGCGGGCGCCCTCGGCTTTGCCGGCTTCGATGAAGGGAATCAGGTGCGCCACGGCTTTTTTCATCACGCGCGCGCTCTTGACCACTTGCGGCAGGAACATCTTGCCGTCGCCGAACAGGTCGCCGACCACGTTCATGCCGTCCATCAACGGACCCTCGATGACCTCGATCGGGCGCTCGAAGGACAGGCGCGCCTCTTCGGTGTCCTCGATCACCCAGGTGTCGATGCCTTTGACCAGAGCGTGTTCCAGGCGTTGGCGTACCGGCCATTCGCGCCAACCGAGGTCCTCCTTCTTGGCCTGAACGCCGTCACCCTTGTAGCGCTCGGCGATGTCCAGTAGACGTTCGGTGGCGTCCGGTCGGCGGTTGAGCACCACGTCCTCGACGTGCTCGCGCAGCTCGGCGGGCAGATCGTCGTATACGGCGAGTTGGCCGGCGTTGACGATGCCCATGTCCATGCCGGCCTTGATCGCGTGATACAGGAATACGGCGTGAATCGCTTCGCGCACCGGGTTGTTGCCGCGGAACGAGAACGACACGTTGGACACGCCGCCGGAGATCATCGCGTGCGGCAGGCGCTGCTTGATCTCGCGGGTGGCCTCGATGAAGTCCACGGCGTAGTTGTCGTGCTCCTCGATGCCGGTGGCGATGGCGAAGATGTTGGGGTCGAAGATGATGTCTTCGGGCGGAAAGCCGACCTGTTCGGTGAGAATGCGATACGATCGGGCGCAGATTTCGATCTTGCGCTCGCGGGTGTCGGCCTGGCCGGTTTCGTCAAAGGCCATGACGATCACCGCGGCGCCGTAGCGGCGCACCAGCGTGGCCTGTTCGAGGAATTTCTCCTCGCCTTCCTTGAGCGAGATGGAGTTGACGATGCCCTTGCCCTGCAGGCATTTGAGCCCGGCTTCGATGATCGGCCACTTGCTCGAATCGAGCATCACCGGTACGCGTGAGATCTCCGGCTCGGCGGCGATCAGGTTGAGGAAGCGGTGCATCGCCGCTTCGCCGTCGAGCATGGCTTCGTCCATGTTGACGTCGACGACCTGGGCGCCGTTCTCGACCTGCTCCTGCGCCACGGCCAGCGCCTCGTCGTAGCGCTCGTCGAGGATCAGGCGCTTGAACTTGGCCGAGCCGGTGACGTTGGTGCGTTCGCCGACGTTGACGAACAGCGACTCGGCGTCGATGGTCAGCGGCTCCAGGCCGGACAGGCGGCAGGCGGTTTCCTGTTCGGGGCGGCGGCGCGGCGGCTTGCCTTCGACGGCCTCGGCGATGGCGCGGATGTGTGCGGGGCCGGTGCCGCAGCAGCCGCCGACGATGTTGAGAAATCCGGCATCCGCCCACTCGGCGATTTCCTGCGCCATCTCGGCGGCTTCGAGGTCGTAGCCACCCATCTCGTTGGGCAGGCCGGCATTGGGGTGGGCGGAGACGAGGCATTCGGAGACGCGCGACATCTCTTCCACGTACTGGCGCAGCTCGTAGGGGCCGAGCGCGCAGTTCAGGCCGATGGACAGCGGTTCGGCGTGGCGCAGCGAATTGTAGAACGCCTCGGTGGTCTGGCCGGTCAGGGTGCGACCGGACTGGTCGGTGATGGTGCCGGAGATCATGATCGGCAGCTTGGTGCCGAGCTTGTCGAAGGCGGCTTTGATCGCGAACACCGCGGCCTTGGCGTTCAGCGTGTCAAAAATGGTTTCGATCAGCAGCAGGTCGGCGCCGCCCTCGATCAGGGCTTCGGCGGCCTCCTGGTAGGCGCTGGCCAGCGTGTCGAAGTCGATGTTGCGAAAGCCGGGGTCGTTGACGTCGGGCGACAGCGAGGCGGTGCGGTTGGTCGGCCCCAGCACGCCGGCGACGAAGCGCGGCTTGTCCGGCGTTTTGGCGGTGTAGGCGTCGGCGGCCTCGCGCGCCAGGCGCGCCGCGGCCAGATTGATTTCGCCAGCCAGCGACTCCATGCCGTAGTCGGCCATGGATACCGTATTGGCGTTGAAGGTGTTGGTTTCAAGGATATCCGCGCCGGCGTCCAGATAGGCCTCGTGAATGGCGCGGATGATCTCCGGCCGGGTGATCGCCAACAGGTCGTTATTGCCCTTGAGGTCGCTTTCCCAGTCGACGAAGCGCTCGCCGCGATAGTCATTTTCCTCCAGTTTGTAGGACTGGATCATGGTCCCCATGGCGCCATCCAGAATGAGGATGCGGCGGGCGAGGGCGTCGTGCAGGGCTTCGAGGCGCTTGGACATGGACGGCGGCGGTTCACTTGTGTGGATGGGCGATTCTACCAGTTGCCGGCACTGATGCCCGAGGCCGTAGCGTCGGGCATCAGTGCTGGCAAATGATCGCTTGATGGCTGCCGTTCGGTTCTGGGCTGCGCCGGGTGCGGGGAGTATGCTTATCGGCAGTGCGCCGCAACGATCGTTTCCCGTGGGCAGCGCCTGGGCCAAGCTACCTACAGAGACCTCGTGAAGCCGAAGCGACAATCGTCATGACGCACATATTTCAACGGACTCCCGGTGCCAAACTGTCCGTCGCCTCGGGTGGAGAAGGCTGTTATCTCATTGACGCCGACGGCAAACGCTATCTGGACGCTTCGGGCGGTGCGGCGGTGTCCTGTCTTGGGCACGGACACCCGAGAGTGGTGCAGGCGATCAAGCGTCAGGCTGATACCCTCGCTTTCGCGCATAGTGCTTTTCTGACCTCGGAGCCGGCCGAACAACTGGCCGAGTATCTGGCACGCAAGGCGCCTGGCGATCTCGACTGGGTGTATTTCGTCAGTGGCGGCTCCGAAGCGGTGGAAGCGGCGCTCAAGCTCGCGCGCCAGTACTTCCTGGAGATCGGGCAGCCGCAACGCAGCCGCTTCATCGCGCGCCGCCAGAGCTATCACGGCAACACTCTCGGCGCCCTGAGCATCGGCGGTAACGTCTGGCGTCGTGAACCCTATCAGCCGTTGCTGATGGAATCGCACCACGTTTCGCCTTGCTATCCCTATCGTGAGCGTCGCGCCGACGAGACCCCCGAGGCCTACGGCGAACGCCTGGCCGCCGAGCTGGAGGACATGCTGCAGGGGTTGGGACCGGAGACCGTGATCGCCTTCGTGGCCGAGACCGTGGTCGGCGCCACAGCGGGCGCGCTTGCGCCGGTGCCTGGGTATTTCAAGCGCGTGCGCGAGGTGTGTGATCGTTATGGCGTGTTGCTCATCCTCGATGAGGTCATGTGCGGGATGGGCCGCACCGGCACGCTCTTCGCCTGCGAGCAGGATGGGGTGGTGCCTGACATCCTGGCTACCGCGAAGGGGCTCGGTGGAGGTTATGTGCCGATTGGCGCCATGTTCGCCTCGGACCGGATTTATCAGGCGATCCGCGCCGGCTCCGGCGCGTTCCAGCATGGCCACACCTACATGGGACATGCGCTGGCCTGCGCCGCGTCGCTGGCCGTGCAGCAGACGATCGAGGACGACGATCTGTTGTCGGCGGTGCATGCGCGTGGGGAGGAACTGCAGGCGGCTCTGGCGGAGCGCTTCGGAGAGCATCCGAACATTGGCGATATTCGCGGACGCGGCCTGTTCCGCGGCCTCGAGCTGGTGGCCGACCGCGATACCAAGAAGCCATTCGATGCGGGTACCAAGCTGCATGCGCGGATCAAGGCGGAGGCGATGGAGCGCGGACTGATCTGCTATCCGGGGCACGGCACTATCGACGGTCAGCGCGGTCATCATGTGCTGCTGGCGCCTCCCTTCATCCTCGCCAGTGCGCAGGTTGGTGAACTGATCGACAAGCTTTCCGGCGCTGTCGAGGCGGCGCTGGCCGCGGTGCGCTGATGGACAGGCGTCTCGTGATGCTTTGTTGTGCACCGAACGGCGCGCGGCGGGGAACGGCCGATCATGCGGCGATCCCGGTGACCCCGAAGCAGATGGCCCATACTGCCAGGCGTTGCCTGGATGCTGGTATTTCCATTCTGCATTGCCATGCGCGCGATGCGGACGGAAAACACAGTTTGGATCCGGAACTCAACAGTTCGTATCTCGACGCGGTGCGCCGTGCGGTCGGCGACGAGCTGATCGTGCAGTTGACCACGGAAGCGGCCGGAATTTATACGCGCGATGTCCAGTCAGCTCTGCTGCGGGCAGTACATCCCGAATCGTTTTCGATCGCCATGCGTGAGCTGTGTCCGGATGAGGCGTCGCAAGACGACTATGCGGCTTTGCTGGCCGAGACGCAGGCAGACGGAGTGCGTGTGCAGCACATCGTCTATAGCGCGGAGGAGCTTGAGCGTTTCATCGGGCTGCACGACAGCGGGGTGGTAGCGGAATCACGGCCGTTCATGCTGTTCGTGTTGGGAAAATACAGCGGCACTCAAGCTGGCGCGGGAGACCTGCTGCCTTTCCTGCAGGCTCTGCAGGGTCGCGACTGGCCCTGGATGGTGTGTGCCTTCGGGCCCCAGGAAAGTGCTTGTGCATTGACCGCGGCCGCATTGGGCGGACACGCCCGCATCGGTTTCGAAAATAATCTTCAGGCTCCGGATGGGCGCGGATACGCGGATAACGCGGAAAGTGTTGCGACAGTCAGAAAGTTGATCGAGGCCTTGGATGGTAATGTCGCCGATGTGCACGTAGCTAGGCAGTTGCTGTCGCCGGGTTGATGCAGGATTTTATTGGGTTTTATTTTTTCGAAGCGGCCCCTCACTCGGGTATTAAATCCGAGCGAGGGGGTAGTATTGATAAGCTAAATCTATCGCCGAATTTTGTGAATTTATACCTGCGGTATTCCCATGGTTATTGCCGCTGAATTCGGGTTTTCCGGGTCAACAACCGGTGTCGGGCTGTACGGCCGATTGCTCGCCGGCGTCGGGGTGTCGAATCGCCCTGCGACGCGCAACTGGACCGAATGAGGGTTCTCGGGGCTCACGGCCAGCGGCGGAATCGGGTCGAGCGAGTGATCGGTGCCGGACTGATACGGGCCCGGGGTGCCGAATCGCCCTGCAACGAGCAGTTGCACCGAATGGGGGTTCTCCGGGCTGACTGCATATCCGTTGCCGTCGCGGGCGTGGGCGGCGGGCGCGAACGCCAGCGCACCGGCCAGGGCCGCGATGCTGACGGTTGTACCGAAATAACGGGAATTCATGAGGTTGATTATCCGTGACTCCTTGCGTTTCCATTTCTTTGAGGGAGTGCACACCTTTCGACTGCCAGGAAAGCCGTCGAGAAAGAGCGCGGTTGGTGTGTTACTTCAGGAGGCTCGGCGGAGGTCGCGAACGGACCTTGTCGAGCGTTTTATTAGTGTATTACTCGGGTATTCGGTGTGGCTTCAGAAATTATGTTCGGTTTGAACATGTTTTTTGAAATTCATCATGATTTGTGTTTTTTCTGGATTTTTATTCCGTATTTTCTGTCTATGTATTTGCCTATTTTTCGCGAGTTTTTTCCTAAAACTATTTGCACGAGGCTGTTTTCAATATGGACGCGACGCCATTCGAATTGAAGTTTCCGGTGGAGCCCGGTGATATCGATTTATTGGGGCACGTTAATAACGTGGTGTACCTGCGCTGGGTTCAGGACATCGCCATTGCGCACTGGCGTGAACTGGCTACGGCGCAGGAACAGGCGATGCTGCTGTGGGTCGTGGTGCGGCACGAGATCGACTACAAGCGCCAGACTTTTCTGGGTGATGTGGTGCTCGCCCGTACCTGGGTGGGAGAGGCATTGCGGCGTAGCTTCGAGCGGCATACCGAACTGCTGCGCGAGGCGGACGGTCGGTTGCTGGCCAGGGCGCGTACGCTCTGGTGCCCCATCGATAAGGCAACGCACAAGGCGATCTCGGTGAATGAAGCGCTTCGAGCCCGTTTCTCGGTAGTGCATCGCTCAATAGTGTAAATAGGCCCTAAGCTTTTGGAACGGTCCTGTCGCCGGGGAGGTGATCATGCTGCTCGAAGGATCCTGTCATTGCGGCCGCGTGCGTTTCAGCGTGGAGTCCGCTGAGCCCTATCCCTTCAATCGCTGTTATTGCTCGATCTGCCGCAAGACGGCTGGTGGCGGGGGCTATGCGATCAATCTCGGGGCGGACAATTCCACTCTGAGCACGGAGGGGCGCGAACATGTGCGCGAGTATCAGCCGGTGATCGTCGATTCGGCGACCGGCGTTGCCGAACTGAGTCCCGGGAGACGCTATTTCTGCGGATATTGCGGAAGCGCCCTATGGGGCTGGGACCCACGTTGGCCGGAACTCGTGCATCCGCATGCTTCCGCAATCGACAGCGAGTTGCCGGTGCCGCCGGATTATACGCATATGATGCTGGGCAAAACTTGCCGTGCGGTAGGGAACGATCCTGTTCGACGACGGACAAACGGTACGGTCCCTGCGATTCGAAGGGATTCTGAGTAAAGATGGAAAGGCGGTGATTTGACAGTTATTCGATGAAAGCGGGACGGGGGAACGGCCTGCTGTATCAGGAGGAGATATGAACAAGATCCGGATTGGCACGATCGCGGCAGGTCTCGTCCTGTCGCTGGGGATTCTTTTGGGTTTTGCCGGCCCTGCCGACGCAGGGGTGACGGTGTCCATTGCCTGCGGTTCGGTAGGCGCCCCCAACCACATTACGTGCGTCAAAGCGGCCAAGCAGTGGGCCGCCAAGACCGGAAACCGCGTGCGTTTCGTGACCACGCCGTACAGCAGCACCGCGCGCTTGTCGCTGTACGAGCAGTGGATAGCCGCGCATGCCGACATCGACGTGCTGATGACCGACGTGTATTACCCCGGCATCCTCAAGAACGATCTGGTCGACCTGATGCCGTATTTCAAGAACGACCGCGACAAGTTCTTCCCCGCCTATATGAAGGTCGATACCATCGACGGCAAGTTGCTCGCGGTGCCGTGGTTCGCGGCGGTCGGCGTGATGTACTACCGTAAGGATTTGCTGGAGAAGTATGGCCTGCAGCCGCCCAAGACCTGGGCGGAACTGCAGAAGGACGCCAAGCTGGTGCAGGCCAAGGAACGTGCGGCTGGTCATCCCAACTTCTGGGGCTTCGTGTGGCAGGGCAAGGCCTATGAAGGGTTGACCTGCGACGCGGTGGAGTGGCTGGCAAGCTACGGCGGCGGTTCCATCGTCGGTGCCGACGGCAAGGTCACTATCGACAATCCGCGCGCCATAGCCGCGCTGACCATGGCCAAGAACTGGGTCGGGACGATTTCGCCGCGCGGCGTGCTCAGCTCGAAGGAGCCGGAGACGCTGCAGGTGTTCTACTCCGGCAATGCCCTGTTCATGCGCAACTGGCCCTACGTCTGGTCGATCGTGCAAAAGCCGAATAGCCCGCTCAAGGGCAAGGTCGGCGTGATGCCGATTCCCAAGGGGCCGGGTGCCGAGGGCCGCAATGCCGGCACCATCGGCGGTTGGGCGCTGGCGCTGTCCAAGTATGGCAAGCATCGCAAGCAGGCGATCAGCCTGATTAAGTATCTGACGTCCTACGAGGTCGAGCGTATGCGTTTCCTCGATGGCGCGCTGATGCCGACGCGCATGGCGCTTTACAAGGATCAGGCCGTGCTCGACAAGGCGCCGGTGATGAAGGTGTTCTACAAGGCGATCAGCCATGCCTCGCCGCGCCCCAGCGCTCAGACCGGCGCCAAGTACAACCGCGTCAGCTCCGTGTTCTATACCGATCTACACCAGATGCTGCTCGGTGAGTCCAGTCCGCAAACGACGGTCAAGGCGATAGCCGCCAAGCTCAATGACATCAGCAGTAACGGCAAGAACTGGTAGGGAGGCGGCGATGGCTGCGTACGAACATAGCCCTGCGGCGGCGCATCCGCAGGGCATGACCCTGCAGCGGCGCCGAGTCATCTGGGCATGGGTATTCATCTCCCCCGTGCTGTTGGCATTGTTGGCGGTGGCGCTGTGGCCGCTGGTCAACACTTTCATGACCAGTTTGACTAACGCCAGTATCAGCGGCGGCGCTGGTCACTTCGTCGGTTTGAGCAATTTCCTGCAGCACACCGACAGCGGCTGGGCCGGCGTGCTGGCCAGTCACGAGTGGTGGAATTCTGTGGGCAACACAGCCCTGTTCACCGTGGCCACCGTCGGTTCCGAGACGGTCATCGGCATGCTGCTTGCGCTGGTGTTGGACGCCAATCTGCGCGGCAGCCGTCCGCTGCGGGCGGCGGTGCTGATTCCGTGGGCGATTCCGACCGTCGTCTCTTCCGAGATCTGGACCTGGATGCTGCAGCAGCAGGGTGGCATCTTGAACACCTTGATGCAGCAGATGCATCTGATCAGCCAGCCCATCGATTGGCTGTCCAACCCGGCGCTGATGCTGCCGGCGGTCATGATGGTCGACATCTGGAAGACCACGCCGTTCATGGCGTTGCTGATCTTGGCCGGCCTGCAGACCATCCCGCGCGACGTCTACGAGGCGGCGAGTGTCGACGGCGTGGGGCCGCTGAAGACCTTCTTCCGCATTACCCTGCCGCTGGTGTGGCCGGCGATGCTGGTGGCGGTGATCTTCCGCATGCTCGATGCGCTGCGCGTGTTCGACGTGATCTACGTCATGACCGGAGCCGTGCCGCAGACCGAGACCATGGCGGTCTACATCCAGAATCACCTGGTCAGCTTCGGCGAGATCGGCTACGCCTCCGCCGCTTCGGTGGTGATGTTCCTGTTCATGGCGCTGCTGCTGGCGGTGATTATCTGGAGCGGGCGCAAGCGCCTGCTGGGAGAATCGCGATGAAGACGCTGCGCAGGATCGGCTTCTACGTGATCGCCCTGGTGTTCTTCGTGTGGGCGGTGTTTCCTTTCTACTACGCCGTTGTCACCTCGTTGAAGACCGGCTTCGCAGTGATGACACCCAGCCTGTGGCCGCACGCGCCGTCGCTGGACAACTATCGCCTATGCGCTGTCGCGGGTCAGCTTTCGCGGACGCTCGGCACTGCTGGTGACGATGCTCGGCGCGACCATGTTCCCGCAGGCGGCGGTGCTCAGCGGATTGTTTGCGGTGATCCGCGAGCTGGGTCTGTACAACACCTGGTGGGGACTGATTTTCTCCTACCTGCTGTTCACCGTGCCGTTCACCGTATGGGTGCTCACCGCCTTCATGCGTGAACTGCCGCAGGAACTGGAGGAGGCCGCCATCATCGACGGCGCCAGTCCGTGGACCGTGGTTACGCGCATCTTCCTGCCGCTGCTCGCGCCGGCCATGGTCGCGACCGGGCTGCTTGCCTTCATCGCGGCATGGAACGAGTTTCTGTTCGCCCTCACCTTCACGCTCGACAACGCCGCACGCACCGTGCCCGTCGCGGTCACCGTGTTCGGCGGTTCAAGCTCATTCATGCCGCCCTACGGTAACATCATGGCCGCCTCGGTGGTGGTCAGCGCCCCTCTGGTGGTGCTGGTTCTGGTCTTCCAGCGCTGGATCACTTCCGGCCTGACCATGGGCGCGGTGAAAGGCTAATGGCCGGGAACGTCGCAGAAGCGCCGGCGCGGGTGCGATTCGAGGCATGGGCGGAGACGGAAACCGGAGTGCGGCTGCACGGGCCAGGTTTCGGTGGACGTATCGAGGTGCCCGCCGAGGGCGTGTTCCGCGTGCTGCTATGGCACCGCCCGCAGGACGCTGGCAAGGGCAGCTGGGTGGTCGGGGCGAACGCGCCGCAGGCGCTGCAGGTCTCGGAGGAGGCCGGTACGCTGGAATTGCGCAGCGGCGAACACGAACTGCATTTGCAACTCGATCCCTTCGCTCTGGAGTTTGCGGGCGTGCGCCTGCCCGGCGCGGCGCTGACCGGCGGGCTGTCCAGCCATCTCACGCGCTGGTGGGAGGAAGGCGAGCTGCCGGAAGTGTTCGCCGACGACGGCCGCCCGGCCGGTTCCGGGATGGCGCTGCGTCTCGCCGAGAGCGATTCGCGCGCCTACTACGGCCTGGGCGGGCGTACCGGCTGGCTCGATCGCCGCGGGCGCAACCTCGAAGTCTGGGCCACCGATCCGGCGCCACCGTTTACCCACGACCAGGATCCCCTGTACCAGGCCCATCCGTTTCTGCTGCTGCGCGAAAGCGGTCGGTTCCTCGGCCTGTATCTGGACGAGACCTGGCGCAGCAGTTTCAGCCTTGCCCCGCCAGGGGCCGAGGAAAGCCTGATCGGCAGCGACGGTCCGACGCTGGATTTCTACCTCATCGCAGGCCCGGATCCGAAGCGGGTGCTGCAGCGCTATTCCGCGCTGGTCGGGCGTGCACCGATGCCGCCGTTGTGGGCGCTGGGCTACCACCAGTGCCGCTGGGGCTATGCGGACGCGGCAGCCGTGCGCGAGGTGGCCGCCGAGCATCGTCGTCGTGACATCCCGTTGGACGCCATGTGGCTCGATATCGACCACATGGAGCGCTACAAGTCCTTCACCTTCGATCCGCACCGTTTCCCCGAACCTGCCGCGCTCAGCGCGGAACTGGCGGAGCAGGGCGTGCAATTGGTGACCATCATCGATCCCGGCCTCAAGGCCGAACCGGGCTATCACGCCTACGATCAGGCGCTGGCCGGGGACTACGCCGTCCGCGCCCCGCGCGGCGAAGTGCTGCGCGGTACGGTGTGGCCGGGCGAGGTGATCTGGCCGGACTTCACCCGCCCCGAGGTGCGCCAATGGTGGGGAGAGCTGCATCGCAGCCTGACCGACGCCGGCGTGGCGGGCGTGTGGAACGACATGAACGAGCCCTCGACCTTTGCGGTCATGGGCCACCAAACCTACGCCAAGGCCATGCCGCCGGGCGCGCGTCATGCCGCGCACACGCACGCTGAGGTGCACAACCTGTATGCCTTGCTGGAGTGCCGCAGCGCGTTCGAGGCTCTGGCGGCTCAGCGGCCGGGGCATCGCCCCTTCGTGCTCACCCGCGCCGGTTTCCCGGGCATTCAGCGCTACGCCTGGGTGTGGAGCGGCGATAATTCCAGCAGCTGGCAGCATCTGGAAGAGTCGATTCCCATGCTGCTCGGACTTTCGCTGTCAGGCGTGCCGTTCATCGGCGCGGACATCGGCGGTTTCTCGGGCGATAGCAACGGCGAACTGCTTACGCGCTGGACCTGGCTCGGCGTGTGCTATCCGTTGATGCGCAACCACAGCGAATGCGATTCGCTGGCGCAGGAGGCCTGGGCCTTCGGAGAGCCCTGGACGGGATATGTGCGCGAGGCGGTGTGTCTGCGCTACCGCCTGCTGCCGCATCTGTACAGCCTGGCGCGCGAGGCGGTGGAGGACGGCAGCCCGCCGCTGCGGCCCATGCTGTTCGAATTTCCGCAGGATTCGGCTGTCTGGGGGCTGGCCGACCAGTTCATGCTCGGTGCCGATCTGCTGGCCGCGCCGGCGCTACGCCCGGGCCAACAGGCGCGCGCCGTCTACCTGCCGGCGGGGTTGTGGCATGACTTCTGGAACGGCGAACCGTTCGAGGGTGGACGCTGGATCGTCGTTCCCACGCCGCTGGACGGTCTGCCGCTGTTCGTGCGCGGCGGCAGTGCACTGGCGCTGACCGAGCCGGCGGCGCACAGCACGAGCGCGCACTGGACACCATTGGTGTTGCGCCTTGCGCCGGATGTCGATGGACAAGTGAGCGCCCGGTTATGGGAGGACGCTGGCGATGGCGATGCCGAAGGCGCATGGACACAGGTTTCGGGCAGGTTGGGCGATGAGAGGCTGGAGGTGTCGATCGATGGTCCCGCGCCGCAAACGGCACGCGACATCGTGCTCGAACTGCGCGCGCCGGAACCTCGCCAAGCCAACTGCGAATGGTCGTCGGAGGGCGCTTGGCTGCGTCTGCGGGCGCGGCAGGACAGCAGCGCTGTACACATAAGTACCGTTTTCGAAGGCTGATGCGATGCATCGCCTGAATCACCTTATTAGTTAGGAGTCGTGCATGGCTGAAATCGAGCTGCGCAAGATCGGTAAGACTTACGGACGCAAGACGTCTACCACTGTGCTCAGCGATGTCGACCTGACCATCGGGGACGGCGAGTTCATCGTTTTTCTGGGGCCCTCGGGCTGCGGCAAGACCACGCTGCTGCGCATGATCGCCGGGCTGGAGGAGATCACTGCGGGTGACCTGCTGATCGACGGTGAGCGGGCCAACGAGTTGCCGCCGGTCAAGCGCCGCGTGGCGCTGGTGTTCCAGTCCTACGCGCTATATCCGCACATGAGCGTGTTCGACAACATGGCTTTCGGTCTCAAGCTGCAGGAAAAGCGGGGTTCGGAGGCGCGCGCCGAAATCGGGCGCCGCGTGCGCGAGGCGGCGGAGCTGCTGCAGATCGATCATTTGCTCGAGCGCAAGCCGCGCCAGCTCTCCGGCGGCCAGCGTCAGCGCGTGGCCATCGGCCGGGCCATCGTGCGCGAGCCGGCGCTGCTGCTGATGGACGAACCGCTGTCCAACCTCGATGCCGCACTGCGCGGGCAGATGCGCCTCGAGCTGATCGAACTGCATCGGCGGCTGGGCAACACCACCGTCTACGTCACCCACGATCAGGTCGAGGCGATGACCCTGGGCGACCGCATCGCCATCATCAACGAGGGGCGCATCGTGCAGGTAGGCCCCCCGCTGGAGGTCTATCATCGGCCGGCCAACCGTTTCGTGGCCGGCTTCATCGGTTCGCCACGCATGAACCTCATCGACGGCAGACTACGGTTGGCGGAAGATGCGGTCCGGGTCGAACTGGCGGATGGGCTGAGCCTGGCGGCGGACGTCGAGGCGCCGCAGGACGCGATCGACGGTACGGCCGTCACGCTGGGCGTGCGGCCTGAGGATCTGAGCGTCTGTCCTCCCGGGCAGGGCGAGCTGCGCGGTCACGTCCGCGTGGTCGAACCCCTGGGCGAGGCGACCGTGGTTCACGTACGGCTGGACAGCCCCGAGGGCGTGGACGTCGCGGTGCGTGCGCACGGCACGCTGGCGCTGGGGACCGGTGCGGCGGTGGGGGTTCGCGTGGCCCCCGAGCACTGCCACGTGTTCGACGGCAACGGACAGGCGCTGTGGCGCTTGCACGTGCCCGAGCGCATGGCGTTCGACATTGTTGATCCGGCGACTATTTAACTGCCGGATAAATAGGAGCACCCGCCGGCGTCATAGGTTCGCGGGCCGCTTGCCGACGCTGTCGCAGCTGGGCAGTATGGAGGGACTGCAGCTGTAGCGACGGAGGTCGCCTAGCCCGTTTCGGATGCCCGGTGCTGTGGCTGGTCAGGGCTCATCGGCATGCCTGCGCCGGCTGGCGTTGTAGATCGCGTGCGTGCTCTATGGTCGTGGGGGAAATATCGATGGCTCTGACTGCACTGGCAGCTGTGGCGGTGCTCTTGGGCCTGGCCGGCCTGCTCGGTCTGAGCCGTGGTTGGGGCCATCTGCGGCAGCGCCGGCTGGTGCGGGCGGGGGCGAACGGCACTTTTTCTTCCCTGCTTCTGCTGGCCTCCGTGTTACTGGGGTTGGGCGCGCTCAATCTGAGCGCCTATCAGCGATTGCTCTACGAAAGGCCGGTGGCCCGGATAACGTTCCGGCAGTTCTCCGGGCCGGAGTACGTGGCGCGTCTTCAGTTGCCGACGGGCAGTGCGCGGGAATACGTTCTACGCGGCCAGGAGTGGGTGCTGCAGGCCCGGGTTCTCAAGTGGAAGAGGTGGCTTGGGCTGTTGGGGTTCCAACCGCAGTATCAATTGCGACGTCTGAGCGGACGCTATGCCGACATCGCCCAGGCGCGCAGCGCTGCGCATACGGTATATGCTCTGGCGCCCGCGCGCGGTTTCGATGCGTGGGCGCGGGCGGGATGGCTGCGCACGCCCCTGGTGGATGCCGCCTACGGCAGCGCCGTTTATCTGCCCATGGCACCGCAAGCCGTCTATTCTGTAACCATGGGGCAAACGGGACTGGTCGCACGCCCGGAAAATGAGGCGGCGAGGCAGGCCGTAGCGAGCTGGCGCTGATTCGGCGGTGCACCGGGCAACAGGCGTTCGGGTGGGGAAGAACATGAATGAGCAGGCTCGACCTGTTTACGAGACGGACAAGGAGTACATCGCCTCGAAGAGGCGCTTTATCAACCTCGCCGTATTGCTGGGAAGTGCCGCGGCGCTGACGGCCTCGTACATGCAGTATCGCTATGGGGACTACGCCGTCGCCATGCAGTCATTGTTCTTCCCGCTGCTGGCGCCCGCCGTTGTGCTCTATCAACGCCGGAACGAACAGGCCTATCGCCGGGGGCTGATATTGTTCGCACTGTTGACCCTGTGCGGGCAGGGTTTCAGCGGCCTGTCCAGCTTCGGCGAAGTCTTCAACCTGTGCTGGTACGTGGTGTATCCCCTGGCGTATTTTTTTCTGCTGGGGCCGCGGCGGGGTTTGCTTTGGTCGTTCGTCGGGCTCTGTGTGTCGCTGCTGGCGTACTGGTTGTATCCGCATCTGCATGGCCGTGCGTCCGTCTCTTCGCTGACCTTTGTCAGTCTGATGCTGGCGTACTGCGTGGCGGTCATGTTGTCCTGGTTCCACGCACGCTCGCTAGACGCGTATCAGCGCAATCTGTACGCACGGGTCAATTTCGATCACCTGACCGGCGCGATGTCGCGTGTCGGCGGCATCGAAATGCTGCAGCGCTACGTCAATCTGACGAATCGTTATGAAGAGCGACGTCTCGCCGTGGTGGCCTTCGATCTTGACGATTTCAAATGCGTCAATGACGAACTCGGGCACGATACCGGGGACCGTGTGCTGCGGTGCACGGCCGATGCGATCACGGCGCAGATACGCCGGAGCGACTGTCTGGTACGCTGGGGTGGTGAAGAATTTCTGCTCCTGCTGCCGGATACCTCGATCGAAAACGCGCGGGCAAGCGCCGAGAAGCTCCGCGCCATCATCGGCGAGGCGACGCACAAATTGCTGCCATGCCGAGTGACCGCCAGCGTCGGAGTCACGGAGTACCATAGAAACGAGAGCGTGAGCGGTTTGCTCAAGCGTGTCGACGGGCTTATGTACATGGCCAAGCGCAGCGGGAAAGACACCGTGGCCTACGAGCCGCAGTTGGGCGGCGTAGGGACGGTTCCGGCGACTAGCGAACTCGGAGACTGACTGAGATTGAGCTGCCTCGCCCGCGGCGTGCCCACGGGCGAGGCTGTGACACTCAGGCCTGTGCGGCAGTCGGCATGGCGACTGCCGGGCTGCGCTCGAGCGCATGGCCCGCGGCCGAGAGTACGGCCTGCAGTGCCGCGGCGGCGGTGTCTTCGCCGAAGGCGACGGCCGAGGCTGCAGCATCATCGATCCGAACCCGTACGCAGGCGATGGCGCTCGCTTCCGTACCGGTGGACAGTGCATGCTGGTCGAATTGTTCGACCACCGCGTCGATGCCGTGATTGCGTGCCAGTGCATCCACCAGCGCTTCGACCACGCCATGGCCCTCGCCGTGCCATTGGGCGGCGCCGGCGCCCCGTCCGACGCCGATCGTGCCCTTGACCGTATCGCCGGCACGCGACAGCGCATAACTGTCCATCTCCCAGCCGGCGGGGGCCGTGCAATACTGGTCCTCGAAGATCGCGTGGATGCGTGCCGAGGTGACTTCGCCGCCGGTACGTTCGGATTCGGCCTGCACCGCGCGGCTCAGTTCCTGCGCCAGCCAGCGCGGCAGGCTGATGCCGTAGTCGCGTTCCAGCACGTGCGCTACGCCGCCCTTGCCGGACTGGCTGTTGATGCGCACGACCTCTTCGTAGCGCCGGCCGAGGTCGGCCGGGTCGATGGGCAGGTAGGGCACGTTCCAGCCTTCGCCCTGATGCTCGCGGTAATGCGCCATGCCCTTGCGGATCGCGTCCTGATGGCTGCCGGAGAACGCGGTGTAGACCAGTTCGCCGACCCAGGGATGACGCGGGTGCACCGGCATGCCGGTGCATTCGGTGTAGCACTCCGTCATCTCGCGCGCGGCGGACAGGTCGAGTTCGGGATCGACACCCTGCGAATAGAGGTTCATCGCCATGGTGACGATGTCCATGTTGCCGGTGCGTTCGCCGTTGCCCATCAGCGTGCCTTCGACGCGATCGGCGCCGGCCATCATCGCCAGTTCCGCAGCCGCCACGCCGCAACCGCGGTCGTTGTGGGTGTGCACGCTGATGCGGACGTGTTCGCGCCCCGGCAGATGGTCGCAGAACCATTCGATCTGGTCGGCGAACACGTTCGGCGTGGCCGATTCGACGGTCGCCGGAAGGTTGAGAATGACCTTCTGACCCTGGTCGGGACGCCACACCTCGTTGACCGCGGCGCACACCTCCACGGCGTAATCGAGTTCGGTCTGCGAGTAGCTCTCGGGCGAGTACTGGAAGGTCCAGTCGGTGTCCGGATACCGGGCCGCATAGTCTTTCACCCATTGCGCACCGCGCACGGCGATGGCCTTGACGCCCTCGCGGTCGAGGCGAAATACCTGCTCACGCTGTGCCGGGTTGGTCGAGTTGTAGACGTGCACGATGGCGCGCCGTACTCCGCGCAGCGACTCGAAAGTGCGGGCCATGAGTTCCTCGCGCGCCTGCACCAGCACCTGGATGCTGACATCGTCCGGCACGCGGCCCTCCTCGATGATGCGACGCACGAAGTCGAAATCCGGTTGCGAGGCGGCCGGGAAGCCGACCTCGATTTCCTTGAATCCTATGCTCACCAACAGGTCGAACAGCTTGAGCTTCTGATCCACGTTCATCGGCTGCACCAGCGCCTGGTTGCCGTCGCGCAGGTCGACGCTGGCCCAGCGTGGAGCGCGCTCGATGACCTGATCCGGCCAGCGTCGGTCACGCTTGGCGATGGGGCCGAAAGGGCGATATTTGCGATGATCGAAGCTCGACATGGGGTTCTCCTGTTGGCTTGGCCGCGTCTGGTCGGGGCGGGGTAGTGCCCGTGCCGCTGCGGGGTTCGATGGAAGCGCCGGATCGCAATGATCCGGCGATTTCCTCAAGGCGCGATGCCTTGTTCTGCGGGAGGGATCACCTCCGCCAGGCATCGGCGCGAAGGGGTAGTGCGCTGAGCCTGGAGAACATTCTATGCGGTGAGATGCGCGTATTGTTTGCTGATTTGCGAGTCATCATGATGTAATTGGTGTTTTATTGCTTGAAATTTATATTTTTGGCGATTTATGTCGATTAATCATAATGGTGTGCAGACATGCATAAATTCGACCGCTTCGATCGGCGTATTCTGGAGGAGTTGCAGCGCGACGGTGGCCTGAGCAATCAGGAGTTGGCCGAACGCGTCGGTCTGTCGGCTTCGCCGTGTTCGCGTCGGGTGCGCGCGTTGGAGGAGGCAGGCATCATCCTGCGCCGCGTCACCCTGCTGGATCAGCGCAAGCTCGGTCTGACGCTGACGGTGGTGGTACACATCAGCATGGACCGGCACACGCCCGAGCGCTTCGCGGCCTTCGAGGAAAAGGTGCGCAGCTATCCGGAGGTGCAGGAGTGCTACATCATCACCGGCCAGGAGGCCGACTACCAACTCAAGGTGGTGGTGCCGGACATGGACCACTATCAGGAATTTCTGCTCAATCGTCTGACCCGGATCGAAGGCGTCACCGGCGTGCATTCGAGTTTCGTGCTGCGCCGGGTGATGGATGGTACGGAATTGCCGTTGGGATATCTGTGAGGCGCATAATCGGTCTCAGGTAGAATCCGCGCTTCATTCCCTCGGCGCGTGATCCCCGTGTTTTTCGATGTCATCGTTATCGGTGCCGGTGCCGCCGGCATGATGTGCGCAGCCGAAGCCGGCTCGCGCGGCCGGCGCGTGCTGTTGTTGGATCACGCCGCGAAGCTCGGCGAGCGTATCCGCATTTCCGGTGGCGGGCGCTGCAACTTCAGTAACCGCGAGGTGACGGCGGCCAACTACCTGTCGCGCAATCCGCACTTCTGCCGTTCGGCACTGGCACGTTTCACCCCGGCCGACTTCATCGAACGCCTGGAGCGTAGGGGCGTGCCCTGGCATGAGCGCAAGCATGGACAGCTGTTTTGCCGTCGTTCGGCGCAGGACATCATTGATCTGCTGCTCGACGCCTGCGACGAAGCTGGCGTAAAACGCCTGCACCCCTGCACGGTCGATGCCGTCCGCCGGTTGTCCGGAGACGATGGCGTGCGTTTCGAGGTCGCCGGCGACCATGGCCGCTGGAGCTGCACTTCGCTGGTCGTGGCCAGCGGCGGTTTGGCAGTGCCCAAGCTGGGAGCGAGTCCGTTCGGCTATCGCCTGGCCGAGCAGTTCGGCGTGCCGGTGGTGCCGCCTGCGGCGGCGTTGGTTCCGCTGGCTTTGCCACCTGAGGTGCTGACTGCGCTCAAGCCTCTGGCGGGTGTCTCGGTAGCGGCGGAAACCGCATTCGATGGAGGCCGGAAAAGGCCTGCGGGGCGCTTCCGCGAAGATGTGCTCATTACCCATCGGGGTGTGTCCGGGCCGGCGATCCTGCAGATTTCCAGCTATTGGCAGATGCAGGGCCAAGCCTCTGAGGGGCCGCGCAGGCCCATCCGCGTTGACTTGCTGCCCGGGCTCGATGCCGGCGAATGGCTGGCGGGTCAGCGCAACAGTAAGGCGCTGTTGTCCAATACGTTGGCGGAGGTTCTGCCGCGGCGTTTCGCGCGCGAGTGGTGCGTGTTGCATGGCGTCGAGCGCCCGCTCAACGAGCTGTCGAACAGAGCTTTGGCTACGGTGGCCGAGGCGCTCAATGGCTGGGAGTTGATGCCTTCCGGCACGCTGGGTTACGCCAAGGCGGAGGTGACTCTGGGCGGCGTGGATACGCAGGCGCTGTCGTCGAAGACCATGGAGTCCAAGAATGTTCCCGGCCTGTTCTTCATCGGCGAGGTGGTCGATGTGACCGGCTGGCTGGGAGGGTACAACTTTCAGTGGGCGTGGGCGTCGGGATGGGTGGCGGGACAGTTTGTTTGATTTGTGTGGCTGAAGGCGGTGTACTTGTTGGCGTTGAGGCCTGTTTCGAGCGCGAATCAGCGTTTCCAGCATTGATCCTACCTGGGTGCGTTTCTTTCGCCGGTTTCTTTGCGCACTCAAAGAAAAAATCGCCGGGAGCGATTTTTCGCGCCAGCCCCGAAGGGGTAAGGCGCAGGGATGCGCCGAACAAATCGGCTCGGGCGCGTCACCGAGTCAGATCAAAATCACCAACCACTGATTCGCGCCCGAAACGGGCCTCAGCGCCAACAATGGAAACAGGTTTCACCGAGTAGTCGACAGGAGGCGACGCACCTCGAATCGCGCCCGAAACCGATCACCCAAGCCAGCAAATACGTCGCCTTCACCCACCCAAAACCAAAACCGAGAATTCGCCAGCCGAAACGCCCGAAAGCCAGCACTCAAAACCAAAGCATAGGATAGTTCCCTTAAATAGATAGTATTCCCCTCGCAGATAACGTAGAATTTTCCTCCCTTTCTCCAGCGTCCAGCATCTGCGGACGCGATTCCGCATAGATTCCGTCATGTCCTCTGTTACTTCCTTTTCCGAGCTGGCGCTCTCCGCGCCCGTATTGCAGGCCGTTGCTGAAGTCGGTTACGAGGCCCCCTCGCCGATCCAGGCCGAAAGCATCCCCCCGCTGCTTGACGGGCGAGACGTGCTGGGCATGGCGCAGACCGGCACCGGCAAGACGGCTGCGTTCGCGCTGCCGCTGCTCAGCCGGCTCGATCCGGCGCAGCGCGTGCCGCAGGTTCTGGTACTCGCGCCGACCCGCGAACTGGCCATCCAGGTCGCCGAAGCGATGCAGACCTATGCACGCCACCTGCCGGACTTTCATGTCTTGCCGGTCTACGGCGGTCAGGCGATGGACCAGCAGCTGCGCCAACTCAAGCGTGGTGTGCACGTCGTGGTGGGTACGCCGGGACGGGTGCAGGATCATCTGCGGCGCGGCAGCCTGAGGCTCGATCAATTGCGGGCGGTGGTGCTCGACGAAGCGGATGAAATGTTGCGCATGGGTTTCATCGACGACGTCGAGGAGATTCTGAAGCGTACGCCGTCCGGGCGGCAGGTGGCGCTGTTCTCGGCGACCATGCCCGAGGCGATCCGGCGTATCGCACATACCCATCTCAATGATCCGGTCGAGATCCGTATCAAATCGAAGACTTCGACGGTCACCACCACTACGCAGCGCTATTGGTTAGTCGACGGATTGCACAAGCTCGACGCGTTGACTCGAATCCTCGAGGTTGAGGAGGCCGATGCCTGGATCGTCTTCGTGCGCACCAAGACCGCGACAACCGAGCTGGCCGAGAAGCTGGAGGCACGGGGCTATGCGGCCGCGGCACTCAACGGTGACATGAACCAGGCCATGCGCGAGCAGACCGTCGAACGGCTCAAGCGCGGCGCCCTCGACATCGTCGTCGCGACCGACGTGGCTGCCCGTGGACTGGATGTTTCGCGCATCAGTCACGTGGTCAACTACGACATCCCCCACGACACCGAAGCCTACGTGCATCGTATCGGACGCACCGGCCGTGCCGGCAGGACGGGCGATGCGATCCTGTTCGTCGCACCGCGTGAACGGCGCATGCTGAGGGCCATCGAGCGCGCCACCGGTCAGCACATCGAGCAGATGCGTCTGCCCTCGCGCGCGGACATCGCCGACCGGCGCACGGAACGTTTCAAACAGGGTATCGGCGAAGTTCTGGCGTCCCAGGATCTGGCATTCTTCCGAACGCTGGTCGACGACTACGCACGCGAACAGGACGTGCCCGCCGCTGATATCGCCGCGGCGCTTGCCTATCTTCTCCAGCTCGAACGGCCGCTGGAACCCCAGTTGCCGGAGCCTGCGCCGAAGGCCGCCGAGCGCAAGCAGGGGCGGGAACGGGAGCCGCGCGGTGAGCGGCCCCAAAGAGATGCGCCGCGTGCAAAACGGGCGGTGGTGGACGACGCTGGTGAAAAGCGATGCTATCGCATCGAGGTCGGGCGTGAGCACGGCGTCGGACCGAAGAATATCGTCGGTGCCATCGCCAACGAGGCCGGCGTCGAAAGCCGCTACATCGGCCCGATCAACATTCAGGACCAATACAGCACGGTCGAATTGCCCGAGGGTATGCCCAAGGAAATTTTCCGCCACCTGCAAAAGGTGTGGGTATGCGGCCGTCAGCTGCGCATCAGCGTGTTCGGCGAAGCGCCGGGCCCTTCCTCTCCGGGCGGCAAGTCCAAAGGTGCGCCTAGAAAGCCGCACAAAACGGGTGGGAAGAAGCCCGCCCGCGCGGGACAGGCTCTGGGCAAGAAACCGCCCCGCGACCGCAAACCGCCCGCAGACTGAATCTCCCTGGTCAGCCGTTCAGCCGAAACTGCTCGATGCGGGATTCCAACTGCTGTGAGTAGTCGGACAGTTCGTCGGCGGCTTGCGCCGTTGCCTTGGCCGTTCCCGCGGTCTGATTCACCGCGGTCGCGATGTCGGTGATGTTGTGGTTGATGTCGTCGGCGACGGTGGTCTGCTCTTCCGCAGCGCTGGCGATATTGGCGTTCATGTCCGAGATGCGCGTCACGGCCTCGCGGATTTCCGTCAGGGCATCGCGCGCGAGAGAGGCTTTCTGCAGCATTTCCTCCGAACGCTTCTGGCCATCCTCGATTGCGCTCGTCGCCGCGGACGCGCTGGAGTGGAGCGAACCGATGATCTTCTCGATTTCCTGGATGGATTCCTGGGTGCGTGAGGCGAGCGAGCGTACTTCGCTGGCGACCACGGCGAATCCCCGGCCCTGCTCGCCCGCACGGGCGGCCTCGATGGCGGCATTCAGAGCCAGCAGGTTCGTTTGCTCGGCGACACCCTGGATGACTTCCAGTACGGTGGCGATGCTGGCGCTGCCGCGGGCCAGCGCGTTGACGGTCTCTGCCACCCGGTTGACCTCCGAGGCCAGCGCTTCGATGCTGGCGATGGTCTGCGCCATCACGTCCGAGCCGCGATTCGAGGCATTGTCGGCCTGATTGGCCGCTTCCGCGGCTTCGGCGGCGTTGCGCGCCACTTCCTGCACGGTGGCCGCCATTTCGTTGATGGCGGAGGCGATTTGCTCGGTGCGTACCAGATTGGCTTGCACCAGGTTCTGGGTTTCGTCGCCGTGGTTTGCCACATCGCGCGAGGTCGAGGTGAGTTGCTGCGATACCGTGCGCACGCCGGACACCGTTCCCTGCAGCGAGTTCTGCATGCTCTTCATGGCAGCGAGCAGGCTGGATAAGTCGTCCTTGCGGGTCTTGATGCGTTCGGTTAGATCGCCATTTGCAATGTTGCTCGCGATGCTGACGGCATAGTCGGGTTCACCGCCGAGCGAGGCCAGCAGGCGTCGGGCGAAGAAGATCGCGAAGACGACGGCGAACAACATGGAGGCGGTGAGCACACCGGTGAGGAGCAGGTAACTCTGCCGGATCAGGCTGTGTCCGCGCTGTTCTGCTGTGGTGGTGGTGGCATGCGCCATGTTGACGACTTCATCAATGGCTTTTCGATGAACCTCGTAGGCGGCTGCCATCCGATCCAGCGCTGCGGAGGCGGCAGTGCTGTCGCCGCTGCGTAGAGCAGGAATGAAAGCATCGTTGGCGATCTGGAAGAACTGCTGCGCCGGGGCGTAGGAATCGGTGAGCAGGACTTGTGCGATTTTCGGAGGCAGCGTCTGATGCGTCCAATAGGTATGGCGTGATTCGTACTGCTTGTGCAGTGCCTCGAAGCGGGCGATAAGAGGAGCAATGGTGCTGTTGCCTGTATGCGCGACGCTCGCCCGGTAGGCTTCCTGGGCGACCAGATACGGTTCGATGATGTATTCGGGCGGAGGCAGGATGTCGGCGACCAGATCCTTATCCTGGACGATTTCGTTATACAGTGCGCCGTTGATCTTGACGGTGTCGACGATCCGGAAGGAAAGCACGCCGAAGATGATGAAGCCCAGCGCAAATATCCCGATCAGGATGGCGAAGCGTTGGCCAAGCGTGGCGGAGCGTCCGCGCGATTGGATGCCTGCTGCCATGATATCTCTCCTTTGATCCTCGATGTCCCATAGAAACGGGCGTTGCGTGAACCTCGATCGGAGGATGTGCTGCTGTGTATGAGGCGTTTATTGCGTGCGTTCTTCGGCCTCATTCAATCGGTGTATCGGTCTAGCGAAGAGAAATATGACTGTCCTTAAGCCTGAGTGTCTGCTTTTCCTGACATAACTCAATTATTGACCCGGGGGGGTAAGAAGGGGCGTTTCGAACATCCCTCCTTATCCCCGGGAGGGTGTCAGCCGGCTTGGCGCAGCTCCGCCGAGCGATACGCGACCAGATCCTCGATGCTCAGTACCGGCATGTCGTGCCGCTCGGCGAACGCGCAGATTTCCGGCAGACGCGCCATGCTGCCGTCATCGGTGTTGGTCAGTTCGCAGAGCACGCCCGCCGGGCTCAGGCCGGCAAGCTGCATCAGATCGATGGTGCCTTCGGTGTGTCCGCGCCGCTCCAGCACGCCGCCGGGCTGCGCGCGCAGCGGGAAGACGTGCCCGGGGCTGACCAGGGCCGTGGAAACCGCATCGGCGGCGATCGCCGCACGTATCGTTGCTAAGCGGTCCGCTGCCGAGACGCCGGTGCTGACGCCGTGGCGTGCATCGACCGAGATGGTGAAGGCGGTGCCGTGCCGGCTGCCGTTGCTTTCCACCATCATCGGCAGGCCGAGCCGCAGCACCGTTTCGTCGGGCAGGCAGAGGCAGACGATGCCGCTGCATTCGCGGATCAAGAGCGCCATCTGCTCGGTGGTGAGCGATTCGGCGGCAAAGATGATGTCGCCTTCGTTTTCGCGCTCCTCGTCGTCGACGAGCAGTACGCCCCGGCCTTCGCGCAGCGCCGACAGCGCACGTTCCACGCGCACGAACGGGGTGCCGAAATCGGCGAGGGAAGAGGGAATGCTATGGGTCTGATTCATGGTCGACTCCTGTCGGTTGCCAGAATCAGGGCTTGAAGGAAAGGCTGGACGCAAAACGCCCGCACGTCAGGCATGGAACAAGCGGCCCTGGGCCGGTCGTCGATGCGCTGACGCAGCCCGCCGCCGTTCGGGACGTACGGGCACAACCTCTTCCATCCGGACTGTAACCGTCGGCTCCGGCTTCTCACCGGATCTGCTGACCCCGCCGTAGGCGGGCGCTCGCGGGCTCCTCCGCAGCGTGCGGAGATACCGCCGGTGGGGACTTTCACCCCGCCCTGAGGTTAATGAAACAGCGCACGTGGCGCCGCGACTAATCTATGCCGTTGCGGCTGTTCGCGCAAGCCGTCAACTCAGCGCCGCACACACCCGAGCCTTGAAGCGTGCGGCGTCCAGTGTGCGACAGACTTCCGAGACCGGCACAGGCGCTGCCCATGCCGGATCGCCAGTGCTCTCGCCGCGGCCGGCGACGCCCAGGATGTCGACCAGCGTGGCGCCACGTGCCGGGCCGTCCAGCACCATTTCCACGCCACAAGTGACGGCTTTGGTGCAGGTGTCCGGGTCCAGCGCAATTGCCATCGCCACCGGGTCGGGCAGGCTCAGGCCCGCCTCGGCCTGGATCTGCGTGGCGGCGAGGAAGGCCCTGCGGTTGCAGTCCACGGCGAAGCGTGCGAGTTCCGTATCCAGTGCGCGCAGCCGGTCCAGTTCGGCGGCCGTAAAGCAGGCTTCGCCGCGCGATAGTTCCCAGCCGACCAGCGTGACCGGCATGCCGGAGTGCAGCACGATGCGTGCGGCCTCGGGGTCGCACCACAGATTGAACTCCGCCGCCGGTGTGACGTTGCCCAAGGTTGCGGCGGCGCCGCCCATGATCGTGCAGCGTTTCACCCAATCGGCCAGACGCGGTTCCATGCGCAGCGCCAGCGCCACGTTGCTCAGCGGGCCGAGCGTGACCAGTTCGATTTCGCCCGGCGTGGCCTGGCAGCGGCGGATGATTTCCAGCGCCGCATAGCCGTCCGTGGCTGGGCGCTGCGGTGGCGGGTAGCCGACGTCGCCCAGTCCGTCCTCGCCGTGAAAATGGATCGCGTGTGCCCGCGGTTTGACCAGCGGGCGGTCGGAGCCCTCGTACACCGGTACGTCTGCGCCGCACAGCTCCACCACATAGCGCGCGTTGCGCGAGGCCTGTACGAGGGGCACGTTGCCGGAGACGATGGTGATGGCTTCAACGATGGCCTGCGGTTCGCGCAGCGCCATGATCAGAGCGATGGCATCGTCGGAGGCGGTATCGGTGTCGATGATCAGGTGGCGCATGGGGATGATCCGTCGGCAGGAGGGGCGAATATCGGGTGGGGTTGATCGATGCGAACCATGATTGTGCCCCAGGCTGTGCGGCGGTCCCAAGCCTTGTGGACGCTGTGCGGCCGGGGAAACCTGGGTTGCACGCACGTAAATTAGAGAATGCCTGCTACCATGCGCTTGTGGATAGAACGGAATTGAACACCTACGCCCGGTCGTCAATGACATCCCACGAACTTCTTGCAGAACAGCGGACGCGCATCCGGCAGCTCGGTCCACCCGGCTATGCCGAGCGGCGCGATGCGCTGGATGCGCTGGCCGACCTGCTGGCGCGCCGTGATGAGTTGGCGGAACTCATGGCGGCCGATTTCGGGGGACGTGCGGCGCGCGAGGTCGAGATTCTGGAGTTGTGTCCGCTGCATTCCGAACTGCGCTACGTGCGCCGCCACCTGCGTGGCTGGATGCGTGGCCGGTCGGCAGCGACTGCCTGGCCGTTCTGGCCCGCACGGGCGCGGCTGCTCCCGCGGCCCTTGGGCGTGGTCGGCATCATCGGCGCATGGAACTATCCGCTGCTGCTGACGGTGCTGCCGATGATCGCCGCGCTGGCGGCCGGCAATTCGCTGATGCTTAAGATGCCGCGCCTGGTTCCGCGTACCGGTGCGTGGCTGCAACGGGAACTGGAGCAGACCTTCGGTCGAGAGTACGTGGCGGTGTTGAACGGCGGCGCGGACTTGAGTAAGGAGTTTCCCGGTCTTGCCTTCGATCATCTGGTGTTCTCCGGCTCCACGCGCACCGGGCGTGTGGTGGCACGCGCGGCGGCGCGCAATCTGGTGCCCGCTACCTTGTCGCTGAGCGGCAAGACGCCGGCTATCGTCGCGCCGGGCTATCCATTGGAGCGGGCGGCTCGGCGCATCATGGCGGGCAAGCTGCTCAATGCCGGCCAGACCTGCATCGCCCCGGATTACGCATTGGTTCCCGAGGGACAGGTAGAGGCGTTCGTCAAGGCAGCCGAGTCCGCGGCCGGTGCGCTGTATCCCAGGCTGGTGGAGGACGGAGACTACACGCGTATCCCAAGTTCCATGCTGTATGCGCGCCTCGACGCACTGCTAGAGGACGCCCGTCGTCAGGGGGCGCGTGTGCGGGTGGTGAATCCCCGGGGCGAGCCATGCACGGTGGAAAACGGTGTGTTCGCACCGGCGCTGGTCTCGGAGGTGACCGAGTCCGCAAAGCTGATGCAGGAAGAGATCTTCGGCCCGATTCTGCCGGTCCTGCCCTATGCCGACGAGAACGACGCAGCAGCTCTGGTCGAGCGCCATCCAGACCCCTTGGCACTGTACGTGTTCGACGAAGACACAGATCGGGCACGTCGTACGGTCGCGCGCCTGCGCGCCGGCGGCGCGAGCATCAACGACACGCTGTTCCATGTCGCGCAGCCGGGGCTGCCGTTCGGGGGTATCGGGGGTAGCGGCATAGGACAGTATCGCGGCGAACACGGCTTCCGCCGTTTTTCGCACTACCAGGGCGTTTTCGAGCAAAGCCGCTGGAGCGTGACTGACTGGGTGCGCCCGCCCTACGGGCTGCGCACCCAGTTGCTGATGCGTCTGGTACTGGGCCGTGGCAAGGGGCGGCGATGAGCACCGTCGACGTAGTCATTGTCGGTTCCGGGCCGGGCGGAGCCTGGTTGGCACGGGATCTGGCGCGCGCCGGGGCACGGGTCCGGGTGCTGGAAAAGGGCGTAGATCGGGCACCCAGCGGACGTATCTTGCCGATGTGGTGGCGGCGCGAGACCTTGCGCGTTGCGCCGGGTGTGACGTTGTTGCGCGCGCTGCGCGCCGGCGGCACTTCGACTATGTTTTTCCTGACTGCGGTGGAGCCGCCCTTGGAGCTGTTTCGCGGTCACGGCCTTGATCTCGATCAGGCTCTGGCCGAGGTCAAGGGCGAGGTGCCCACCGCGGTGCTGGCCGACAGGCTGGTCGGCCCCTTCGCACGCCGGCTCGCCGAGGTGGCGCGGGCTCGCGATGAATCCTGGATGGCGCTTCCGAAGATGCTGTACCAGGAGCGTTGTACGGCTGAGGGCTGTCCGCCCGAGGCGCGCTGGAGTGCGCGCAGTCTGCTGGACGAGGCGCGGGCGCTGGGTGCGGAGGTGGAAACGGGCGCCGACGTGCTGCGCGTGTTGCGGGACGGGACGCAGGCGAACGGCGTGGAATACCGCAGGGGCGGCGTCTTGCGACGTGTGGCCGCGGGCCGCGTGATCCTGGCTGCTGGCGGCATCGCTACGCCGCTGATTCTGCGTCGCAGCGGCATGCGCGACGTGGGGGAGGGCTTCGTATGCGATCCGCTGTCCGCGGTGATGGGAACGGTGGCCGACCTCGAGGGCGGCGACGAGCTGCCCATGGCCGCCGGACTGGTCGACGCACAGGCCGGCTACATGCTGTCGGATATGACCATGCCCGCGAATTTCTATCGTCTGTTTGCCCTGCAGGCGGGGCGCCCGGATCGTTTGCTGGCCCATCGCCATACGCTGACGGTGATGGTGAAGGTGCGCGACGAGCCGGGTGGACGGATCGGTGACGACGGGCGTCCGTGGCGGACTTTCGGCGAGCTGGAGCGCGGACGCATGGCGACCGGCGTCGTGCGGGCGCGGGAACTGCTGGCCGAGGCGGGGGCGAAGCATGTGTTCGAGGCGCCGTGGACGGCAGCGCATCCGGGAGCGACGGTGCGTCTGGGCGAGGCGGTCGGGGCTGAATTGGAAACGCAGTGGCGCGGGCTTTACGTCTGCGATGCTTCGGTACTGCCGGGCGCCTGGGGGCTGCCGCCTACGCTGACGCTGCTGACGCTGGCGCGGCATCTTGCGCGCAGGTTGGTGGGGTGAAATCTGCCTGAAACGAAGAACCCCGCCAATGGCGGGGTTCCCGGGATTCTGTTGTACAGACTCCGGTCTTACTGGGGGACGACGTTCGCCGCCTGCGGACCTTTGGGGCCCTGCTGAAGGTCGAAATTGACCTTTTGCCCTTCGGCCAAGGTTTTGAAGCCCTGAGCCTGGATCGCGCTGAAGTGCACGAACACGTCATCGCCGCCGTTGTCCTGAGCGATGAAACCGAATCCCTTGGATTCGTTGAACCACTTCACGGTGCCTGTAGCCATAATATGTGTACCTGGTGTAACTGAAAGGATCGGATCTACTGCAGTGGTGAAGGGGACGGCGATGCCCAAGGGACATGCCTGAAACCTTAGCCAGAACTGCAGCTCGACCGAGTGTAACCCATGTTCTGAGGGAATGCTATTGGTGCTGAAACGTAGTGCAGACGCCATTTCGGCACCATTTTTTCGACACTCGACAGGCAAAAAAATGGCCCCATGACGGGGCCAAATGCTCTCAGGAGGGAGAAAAATTGGCGGCGCGATGCCGCCAGGAGGGGAATCAGCTACCGGTATCCATGGCCGGAACTCCCGGGACGAAGCCGCGCATCGTGCCGTAGGCAGGGCGTAGGTTGCGCATCTTCTGCAGCTGGCTCTGCTGCTGCGGGGTCAGTACGGCGTAAATCTTGTGCTGGTCCGCGGCGCGCAGCGTGGCGATGTCGGCTTGCAGCTTGCCGAGCTTGTCGGCCAGAGTGCGTACCTTGGCGGCGTCATAATTGGTGCCCGTGGAGGCTTCGCGCAGGGCGATGCGCGTGGCGCGCAGCTGCTGATAGTGCTGGCGCATGGTCGGCATCGACTTGTACTTGATGTCGAAGATCTGGTTGCGCTGGGCCTCGCTCAGGCCGAGCTGGCGGAAGTGGGGCGGAGTGGCACCTCTTTGCCTGTCGCGCATCGCGTGGTGCGTGGCCGGGCCGCCGAAGCCGGTGCACTGCGGGCCGTTGCCTGGGGCGGCATAGGCGGTGGCGCCGAACGCGGTAAGCGCGGTTGCGAATATGCTTCCGATGATCAGTTCGTTGGGTTTCATGACCCTTGTCCCTCGATCAGGTGAGCGTTTTGCTCGTCGTTGGAAGCCAGTATGGGATCGTGCAGCGCAAAGATGTGCGGAACTCCGGTAAAGGTTGGTAAAGCTGTGGAAAGAGCACTCGGCGGTGGCTTTGACTGTGGCAGCATCGCCTTCCGGAACAAGGACGGATCGTGGAGCGAACGTTTGAAATGAATCGGATCCTATTGGTCGACGACGATGTCGAACTGTGCGAGATGCTTGGCGAATACCTGGCTGCCGAAGGTTTCGAGGTCACGCTTAAGCATGATGCGGAAAGCGGCGTCGAGACAGCGCTCGGTGGCGACATCGATGTGGTCGTGCTGGACATCATGCTGCCGGGACAGAGCGGACTGGAGGCCCTGCGCCAGATCCGTCAGCAGTCGTTGATGCCGGTGCTGATGCTCACCGCCAAGGGCGACGACGTGGACCGCATCGTTGGCCTGGAGCTTGGTGCGGACGACTACCTTCCCAAACCCTGCAATCCGCGCGAGCTGGTGGCGCGTTTACGCGCGGTGCTGCGCCGCGCCGTACCGGCCAAGCTGGGCGAAGTACTGCAGATCGGCGAGGCGGTGCTACGGCCCTCGGAGCGCCTGGCCGAATGGGCGGGTGAGGCGCTGGAGTTGACCAGCACGGAGTTCAATCTGCTCGAGGTGCTGATGCGTAGCTCCGGACACGTGGTTAGCAAGAACGACCTGTCGGAGCGGGCGCTGGGCCACCCGCTGGCGCGCTACGACCGCAGCGTGGATGTGCATATCAGCAATCTGAGGCGCAAGCTCGGCACACTGGGCGATGGGCGTTCACCGATCCAGACCGTGCGTGGCGTGGGCTATCAGTACATCGAGCACCATTGATGGGCCGCCTGTTCTGGAAAATCTTCATCGGCGGCCTGTTGATCCAGGTCGCTATCGGCTCGGCAGTGGGTCTGGCGGTCTATTTGCACAACAAGGCCCAGCTTGAGGACATGACCTATCTCGCAGCCGGCGGGCCGCGGGCCGAGTTCGTGCTCAATGCCGCGGCCATGGCGCTGCGCTTCGGCGGCCCGCAGGCTCTGCAGATTCTTCTGTCCGACAATCGTTTCACCCAGCGCATGCCGGTGCTCGCGGTCAACAAGCAGGGGCAGGACATTTTCGGGCGACCGGTGCCGCCACAGGCCTTCAGCAATGCCAAGGAGGCGATTTCCAACGGCCGGGCGTCGCACGGCCTGCGTGAGGTGACCGCGCCCGACGGACATAACTACATCCTGTTCATCCCGGCCGAGATCAACGGCCGGCCGGCCCATCCGCATCCGTATCCGCCAGAGGATTCCTTGTTCGTGCGCTTGGGTGCCGCCGTGCTCGCCAGCCTGATTTTCAGCGTGTTGCTGGCCTGGTATCTGACCCGCCCGGTGCGGCATCTGCAGCGGGCCGCGAATGCTTTGGCTTCGGGCGATATGGCTGCCCGCGTCGCGCCCAACATGAAGGGCAGGAGTGACGAGATCGCCGATCTGGGCAAGGATTTCGACCATATGGCCGACCGGCTGCAGAACATGGTCGATACCCAGCAAAGGCTGCTGCACGACGTTTCGCATGAGCTGCGTTCGCCGCTGGCGCGCATGCAGGTGGCCATGGCGCTGGCGCGCCAGCAGCCCGACAAGATCGATGCCGCGCTGGGACGTATCGAGCGCGAAGGCAACCGCCTCAATGAACTGGTCGGCGAACTACTTACGCTGGCGCGTCTCGGCGCCGGCGTCGGCATGGAAGCCGAAGGCGAAGTGGATCTGGCCGCGTTGCTGGAAACCGTGGTCGAGGACGGCGATTTCGAGGCCGACGGTGGCCGCCGGGTAGTGCTGGAGTACTGCGATTCGGCGATTTTCACCGGCCGCGGCGAACTGCTGCGCCGGGCCTTCGAAAACGTGGTGCGCAATGCCCTACGACACAGTCCGGAGGAAAGCGAGGTGACGGTCCGGGCGGAACGCGAAAGCGGCTGGATGCGGGTTACCGTCGGCGATCGTGGCCCCGGCCTGCCGGAGGACAAGCTGGCGGCGGTGTTCGAACCTTTTGTGCGCAGCGGGGATTCGCCCACTGGTGGGCGTTCCGGTTATGGTCTCGGACTGGCGATCACGCGCCGTGCGATCGAGGCCCATGGCGGTAACGTGCGGGCGGAAAATCGTGACGGCGGGGGCCTGCAGGTGGTTCTGGAACTGCCGGTATCGAGCCCGTCCGAACGCCATAAAGCGGAACGCCAGGCATCGCCGAAACGCTGAAGCTGGTAATCTACCGTCTGCTTTGAATATCAGTTCATGTCCGTCATGGTTCAACCCGAGGCAAGCGGCGCGGCTGCCGATTCCGCGCTGACGGTTCTGCGCAGCGTTTTCGGTTACGAGAGCTTCCGCCCTCATCAGGGCGAGGTCGTCGCGCATGTGGTCGGCGGGGGCGACGCGCTGGTGCTGATGCCCACCGGTGGCGGCAAGTCGCTGTGCTATCAGGTTCCGTCGCTGGTGCGTGAGGGCGTGGGCATCATCGTCTCGCCGCTGATTGCGCTGATGCAGGATCAGGTCGCCGCCTTGCGCCAGAGCGGCGTGAGCGCCGCCTACCTCAACTCCACGCTGGCTGCCGGCGAGGCGCGCGCGGTGGAACAGGCGCTGCTGGCCGGCGAGCTGGATCTGCTCTATGCCGCTCCCGAGCGTCTGTTGCTGCCGCGCACGCTGGATCTGCTCGAGCGTGCGCCACTGGCGCTGTTCGCCATCGATGAGGCACACTGCGTTTCGCAGTGGGGCCACGATTTCCGCCCCGAGTACATCCAGCTTTCCGTGCTGCACGAGCGTTTTCCCGCGGTGCCGCGCGTCGCGCTCACAGCGACGGCCGATGCGCCGACCCGGCGCGAGATCGCCGAACGTCTGGCGCTGACCGAGGCGCGCCAGTTCATCAGCGGTTTCGACCGCCCCAATATCCGCTACCGGGTGGCCGAGGGCGGTGGCAATGCGCGCGAGCGTCTGCTGCGCTTCATTCGTGACGAGCACGAAGGCGAGGCGGGCATCGTCTATTGCCTGTCGCGCCGGCGTGTGGACGAGACCGCCGCCTGGCTGAGTACCCGCGGACTGACCGCGCTGCCCTATCACGCCGGCCTGCCGGCTGCGGAACGCGCCGCCAACCAGGAGCGTTTCCTGCGCGAGGAAGGCGTGGTGGTGGTGGCCACGATCGCCTTCGGCATGGGTATCGACAAGCCGGACGTGCGTTTCGTGGCACATCTCAATCTGCCCAAGAGCCTGGAAGCCTACTATCAGGAGACCGGCCGTGCGGGGCGCGACGGCCTGCCTTCTGACGCCTGGATGCTGTACGGCCTGCAGGACGTGATCACCCTGCGCCAGATGCAGGAAAGCTCGGAGGCCGACGAGGCCCACAAGCGCGTGGAGCGTCACAAGCTCGACTCCATGCTCGGCTTTTGCGAACTGACCTCCTGCCGCCGCCAGGCGCTGCTGCGCTATTTCGGCGACAGCCTGGAGCAGCCCTGCGGCAATTGCGACAATTGCTTGCAGCCGCCCGAAACCTGGGATGCGACCGAGGCCGCACGCAAGGCGCTGTCCTGCGTTTACCGCACCGGCCAGCGCTTCGGCGTGAACTATCTGATCGACGTGTTGCTGGGCAAGGACGACGAACGCATCCGGCGTTTCGGCCACGAGCACGTGAGCACCTTCGGCATCGGCGGTGAACATGCTGCCGAAGACTGGCGCGGCATCTATCGACAGTTGATCGCCCGCGGCCTGTTGACGGTGGACCTGGCCGGTCACGGTGGCCTGCGCCTGACGGAGGCCAGCCGGCCGGTGTTGCGCGGTGAGCAGGCCGTGCACCTGCGCCGGCGGCAGCGGCCGGCGAAAGCCGCCAAGCGGCGCCGCCGCGAGGACCGCAGCTTCGTCAGCCCGGCCGACCGCGCGCTGTGGGAGGCGCTGCGGGCGCGGCGCAGCGTCCTAGCCGAGGCACAGGGACTACCCGCCTACATGATCTTCAACGACGCTACCCTCATGGCCATGGTCGAGGACCGGCCCGCCACTCTCAGCGCCATGGCGCGGATTTCCGGCGTCGGCGAGCGCAAGCTGGAGGCCTACGGGGGAGATTTCCTGGACGTGGTGCTGGCTCACGACGACGAACATGCAGAGCCGGCCGGCGATACCGTGGAGGAGACGTTGCAGCTGTTCCGCGTCGGGATGGATGCCGAGGCGGTGGCGCGTCATCGCGATCTGCGCCCCGACACGGTCTATAGCCATCTGGCCACGGCCATCGAACGCGGCGAACTGGATGTGGCCGAAGCCACCGGTTTGGGCGAGGTTGAACTGGAGCGGATACGAACGGCGTTTGCGGCGCAGGACGGGGCGTCGCGGCTGAAGGCGGTGTTCGAGGCGCTCGATGGCGTCCATGCCTACGGTGTGCTGCATTGCGTGAGGGCCGCGCTGCGTCGCGACGGCGAGCTGCGAGAAGCCCATTGACGCGGGGGCGGGCGATGCCTAGTGTACTGTCTCACTCTGAGGGGGCGGCCCAGAGTGAGACAGTACACTAGCATCGCCTTTCAACTTCCGAGGGCCCATGATGACCTACTGCGTCGCTATCCATGTGAACGCCGGTCTTGTATTCGCTTCAGATTCGCGCACCAATGCCGGTGTCGATCAGGTGAGCACCTACAGCAAGATGCACGAGTTCGGCGTGTCGGACGAGCGTCAGTTTGTGCTGATGTCCGCCGGCAACCTGGGCACCACCCAGGCGGTGCTGGTGCGCCTGCGTAAGGACATGGAGGATCCCGAGGCCAAAATCTCGTTGGCTACGGCAGCCGACCTGCCGGCCGCTGCCGAGTACATCGGGCAGTTGAGTCTGGGGGAGCAGCGCAAGTATGCCGATGGCGGCCAGAATGCCGGCTTCGATCCGCAGGTCAGTTTCATCCTCGGCGGACAGATTGCGGGACAGGACCCCGGCATCTACCTGATCTATCCGCAGGGCAACTACATCACCACCTCGTCCACCACGCGGTTCCTGCAGATCGGCGAGAGCAAGTACGGTAAGCCGATCCTCGATCGTATCATCAGCGGCGAAACATCGCTGGCCGACGCCGCACGCTGCGCGCTGGTGTCGATGGATTCGACCATGCGCAGCAATCTCACCGTCGGACCGCCGATCGAAGTGCAGCTCTATACGCGCGATCGCCTCAGCCTCGGCCCGCGTATCGTGCTGGCGGACGATCATCCCTTCCTGCGCGAGATCCGTCAGAGCTGGGACTTGAACATACGCGAGGCGTTCAAGAACATGCCGCCGCTACGGCCCAGCCTGTTCAAGAGTTCCGAAGACGCCTGAGCCTGCCGTGCACGCGGGTGTATGATGGAAATCGGTCCCATCGGCGGTCGGCTGTTTACCTGCGAAAACGTTCGTCGATACAGCCAGGATGGTGATGTATCGCAGCAGGATGCCGATGGGCCGTGTCACATGGATCGAGCCTGTTCGACTCAGGTACAAGCGGGAAACGTAGCATGAATTCGGAATGGATGCCGTTGCGGCCGGATGCGGCCGTTTTTCCTGAGGGCCGCCCTGCGCGGCACCTGTTCAGGCATACCCCCGTGGAATGCCGGGCACGGCAGGATTTGGAGGCTCACGGTTACGCTCATCTCCCGCCCGAGAGTTTTGCCGAGCGGGCGCTGCAGGCCGGCGGTGACGAGGCACTCGAAGCCTTGCGCGCGAGCTGGGCGCGGTTGCCACCGGACACCTACATGAATGACGGTGGCCGCTATCGCCTGCGCCGCCACGCCGTGTTCGCGGCCCAGGGCGGCGATGTCTGGCAACTGCCCTATCGCCCGCATTTCCAGAGCCGTGCCTACAACGCCCTTAACGGCGGCATCTACCGGCGCTATGCGGAAATCGAACCCGAAGTCATCGACAATCCGGTACTGCGGAATTGTCTGAATGTGGCCCTGGATAGTGTTGAAGCGGACGATGCCCGAAGCTGTTGGTACATCGAGGCGCATCAGTTTCGCATCATCGCCCGCCGTGGCGAGGATGGCCGGCCGACGCCGGAAGGCGTGCACCGCGACGGCGTGGAAAGGGTGTTCATGGCGCTGATGGCGCGCGACAACGTCGGTGGCGGGCTCAGTCGGATCTACACCACCGACGGTACGCTGCTGCAGGAACTTTGTCTGGAACGGCCGCTGGAGGCGATGCTGGTCGACGACGCGGCCGTGCGCCACGGCGTCACTCCCATCCACGTGCTCGACCCCGCGTACGATGGAGTGCGCGATATGCTGGTGATCACGGTGCGTCGGGCCGATGACGACCTTCTTCTGCAGGCAGGCGCGAATCACGGGCGGTGATCGGGCAGAGTCATGTGCCGCGCCGCTGATTGACCTAGACTCTGACCATACGAGAGAGAAAGAGTCTCCGGGCCGAATTCTGGTAACAGGGGAAGGTGGAAATGGCGAAGAACCCGCTGGACGAGGTACGTGAGGACCACCGCAACATGGCTTTGCTGGTGGAACTGCTGCGCAGCGACGTCGAGGCGCTGCGCGAGGGTGCCGACGAGTCGGTGGATATCGAGCGCGTGTCCGATATCGTCGATTATTTCGCGCACTATCCCGACCGTGTTCACCATCCGCGCGAGGAAACCATGTTCTCGGTATTCCTCGAACACCATGAAGCCTCGCCGGAACTGGCCGATGCCCTGAAACAGGTGCAGACGCAGCACGTGAGATTTCCGGAGCTGACCGAGTCCCTCAACGAGTTGCTCAACGCAGCCATGCACGATACGCCGGTCTTGCGCGAAGAGCTGGTCGCGCGGCTGGATGACTATATCGAACAGCAGCTCGAGCACCTGGACCTGGAGGAAGGGCTGGTGTTTCCGGAACTGCGCGAGAAGATGACGGCGAAGGAGTGGCGCGAGGTCGCGCGCCGCGGGCCGCAAGAGCGTGATCCGGTGTTCGGCGCCGAGGTGCAGGAAGCCTACGTCAAGCTGTACCAGCGGCTGGAGAGCTTCCGCACCTGAACGCGGTCCGCGTCGCTGCCGGCCTGGTATTCAGAACGCTACCGTTTCGGCGGCGAACACGGGCCCGTCCACGCAGACGCGTTTCATTGCCGGACCCTCCGGCGTTTCGACGCGCACGGTGCAGCCGGCGCAGCCGCCGACCGCACAGGCCATGTACTCCTCCAGCGAAATCTGCGCCGGGATGCCGAACTCCGCGGCCAGCGCCGCTACCGCCTTGAGCATGGGGTGCGGTCCGCAGGCGAAGAACTCGACCGCGCCGTGCTCGGATTCGGGCAGCGCCTGTAGCCACAGGCGCACGAGGTCGGTCACATAGCCTTCGTGGCAGCCGGGATAACCCTGCAGGCTGGTCAGACGCGAGGGAATACCCCAGTCCTCCAGCAGCGGCATCGCGGCGATGACGCCGTCCGGCAGGCCGGGCACGAGCATCTGCGAAGGCCGGGCGCTGAACGGAAACGGCACTTCGGAGCCGAGTACGGCGAAAGGCTCGTAGCCGGGCAGGCGGCGCAGGCGGTCGGCCAGGAACACCATCGGCGGAATGCCTACGCCGCCGCCGATCAGTACGGGCCGGCGGCGTTCGGGGTGCAGCGTGAAGGGCTTGCCGATCGGTCCCATGACGCTTAGCCGCTCGCCCGGCTGGCGCCGCGCCAGCAGGCCGGTGCCGCGTCCCAGCGCCTTGTAAAGGAACTCCACCCAGCCGGCTTCGGGGTCGGTGCGCATGATCGACAGCGGCCGGCGCAACGGCAGCTGCGGGTCGCAGGTCAGGTGCACGAAGCTGCCCGGTTCGGCGCGCGCGGCGCAGCGCGGCGCGTGCACGCGCAGGACGTACTGATCGGCTTCGTGCGCATGATGGGCGAGAATCTCCGCGTCCTCGACGTGGATGGTGTCGCGATGCGGCTTGGCGTTCATGCGGCCGGTTCTCCGTCAGCGGCGTGGACCTCGCGGCCATCGATGAAGGTGCGGCGTACGCGGCCACGAAACGGCCAGCCGTGAAAGGGTGTGTTGTGTCCGCGGCTGAGCAGTTGGTCGGCGTCCAGCTCCCATTCGGCCTGCGGATCGAACACGCAAAGGTCGGCGGCGGCGCCTGCGCTCAGCGTGCCCGTTGGGAGGCCGAGAATGCCGGCCGGCGCATGGGTGACGCGAGCGATCGCTTCGGCCAGCGGCAGTACGCCTTCGTCGACCAGCCGCAAACTCAAGGGAAGCAGGGTCTCCAGCGCCGAAATACCCGGTTGGGCTTCGGCGAAGGGGGCCAGTTTTGCATCGATTTCATGCGGCTGGTGGTCGGAGCACAGCACGCTCAGCGTGCCGTCGGCCAGGGCGTCGCGCAGGGCGTCGCGATCGCGTTCGGCGCGCAGCGGTGGCAATACGCGGCACTGCGGATTGAAATCGGCCACATCCATTTCGGTCAGGAACAGCTGGTGGGCGGCGGCGTCGCCGCTGACCGGCAGGCCGTCTGAGATCGCGCGCGCGAGCAGGCGCACGCCAGCGGCGCTGGACAGGCGGCCGAAGTGCACCCGTGCGCCGGTCTGTTCGACCAGCGCCAGCCAATGTCCGAGTGCGGCGGTTTCGGCGGCCACCGGGATGGCGGCCAGGCCCAGCCGCGAAGCTACCGCGCCTTCGTGCGCACAACTGCCGCGGGTCAGTGTTGCTTCCATGGGCTGGGCGAACACCGTCAGCCTCAGGCCGGCGGCGTACTCCAGTGCGCGGCGCAGCACCAGCAGGTCGGCTACGGGCCGCTGAGCATTGCTCATGCCGACGCAGCCGGCCTCGGCCAGCGCGGCCATCTCGGTGAGGTGCTCGCCGTCGAGTCCGTTGGTGAGCGCGCCGACCACGGCCACGCGTGCGCCGGCCGCAGCCTCGGCCTTCTGGCGCAGCAGGCGCACGTCGGCCGGCGAATCGATCGGCGGCTGCGTGTCGGGCTGGGCGCAGACCGTGGTGACGCCGGCCGCGGCCGCGGCGCGGCACTCGCTGGCCACCGTGCCCTTGTGTTCCTCGCCCGGCTCGCGCAGGCGCGCGGCCAGATCGACCAGTCCGGGCAGGATCCACAGCCCTTTGGCGTCCAGCGTCTCGTCGGCCTGGAAACCGGTCGGGTCGAGGCCGACGATGCGGCCCTCGGCGAGCGCGAGATCGGCGATGCGGTCGACGCCGTTGGCCGGGTCGAGGATCCGGCCCTGGCGGATGAGAATGCGCTTCATGCGGGTACCTTCGGGTTGACGCCCATGACCATGGACATGACCGCCATGCGGATCGACAGGCCGTAGGTCACCTGGCGCAGAATCACCGACTGTGGGCCGTCCGCGACCTCCGAGGTGATTTCGACGCCGCGGTTGGCCGGGCCGGGATGCATGACGATGGCGTCGGGAGCGGCCAGCGCGAGGCGCGCTTCGGTCAGGCCGTAGCGCTGGAAGTACTCGTGTTCGCTGGGGATGAACGCGCCGCGCATGCGTTCGCGCTGCAGGCGCAGCATGATGACCACGTCGACGTCGCGCAGGCCTTCGTCCATGTCGTGGTAGACCTGTACACCGAGCCGCTCGACGCCGGCCGGCAGCAGGGTGCGCGGGCCGATCACGCGTACCTCGCCGGCGGCCAGGGTGTTGAGCGCATGGATCTCCGAGCGCGCCACGCGCGAGTGCAGCACGTCGCCGACGACGGCGATGCGCAGCCGCGACAGATCGCCCTTGTGGCGGCGGATGGTGAACATGTCGAGCAGGGCCTGCGTGGGATGCGCGTGGCGGCCGTCCCCGGCGTTGATCACGGCGATGTTGGGGGCAACGTGACGGGCGATGAAGTGCGCGGCGCCGGCCTCTGCATGGCGCACTATGAACATGTCGCACTGCATGGCCTCGAGGTTGCGCAGCGTGTCCAGCAGGGTTTCGCCCTTGGTGGTCGACGAGGCGCTCATGGTGAGACTCATGACGTCGGCCGAGAGGCGCTTGGCGGCCAGCTCGAAGGTGGTGCGGGTGCGCGTGCTCGGCTCGAAGAACAGGTTGGCGACGGTTTTGCCGCGCAGCAGCGGCACCTTCTTTACGCCCTGGTCGTTGAGGCCGGCGAAGGACTCGGCGTTGTCGAGGATCTGTTCCAGCAGTGGACGGCCCAGGCCCTCGACGTCGAGCAGGTGGCGCAGGCGGCCGTCGTCGGTCAGTTGCAGGTCGTTGGGCAGCGGTCCCGGGCGCGGATTGAGGGCGTTCATCGCGGCTCCTCCTCGCGTTGGGCGCGGCCTTCTCCCAGCGCCAGACGCAAGGGATCGGGGCCCTGCAGGTGTACGCGCAGTTCCTGCGGGAGTTCGAGGCGGGCGCCGGCCAAGTCGGCGGCGATGGGCAGTTCGCGCCCGTTGCGGTCGATCAATGCAATCAGGCGCACGCGGGCGGGACGGCCGAAGTCGAAAATCTCGTTGAGCGCTGCGCGTACGGTGCGGCCGGTGTGCAGCACGTCGTCGACCAGCCAGACGGTCTTGCCGTCGACGCTGCCGGGCAGGCTCGAGGGCTGCAGGCGCGGATGCAGCCCGCCGCGGGCGAGGTCGTCGCGGTAGTAGCTGACGTCCAGGGTGCCCAGCGGTAGTGCCAGCCCAAGGCGTTCGTGCAGCGCTTCGGCGAGCCAAACGCCGCCGGTGTGGATACCGACCAGCATAGCGTTGTCGATGTCGCCGGCCAGTTCGGCACGCAGGCGTTCGGCCAGCGCGTCGAGCAGCGGCGGTACGGTGGGCAGTTCGGGCGTGTCGGTCATGGGTGTGTGTCGGTGGGAGGTTGGGCGAGCCAGTCTTCGAGTAGCAGGGCGGCAGCGTAGCGGTCGACGTCGGCCTTGTCGATGCGCCCGCGACGTCCCTCGGCGCGCTGTTCGCGCAGTAGCGTTTCGGCGGCGCGGGAGCTGAGGCGCTCGTCGACCAGTGCCACCGGCAGTCGGAAGCGCTCGCCAAGCTCGCGGGCGAAGTCTTCGGCGACCTCGGTCATCGGCACTGCGGTTCCGTCCATACGGGTCGGGCGGCCGACCACCAGCTGCGCAGGGCGCCATTCGCGCAATAGTGCGTCGATGGCCCGCCAGTCGGGTTTGCCCTGGGGCGTGTCGAGCGTGGTCAACGGGCGGGCCGTGCCCGTAAGTCGCTGACCGACAGCCACACCGGTGCGCCGTGTGCCGTAGTCGAAGCACAAGGCGGTGCCGCCCTCAGGCATGCCCGGCTTCTGAACTCAGCAGGGTGAGGTCGACTCCCAGGCGCGAGGCCGCGGCCTGCCAGCGCGTCGGCAGCGCTTCCTCGAACAGTATGGCTTCCGCGGCCGGCAGGGTGAGCCAGGTGTTGTCGGCGAGTTCGGTTTCGAGCTGGCCCGCGCCCCAGCCGGCGTAGCCGAGCATGATCATGGCATCGGCCGGGCCGCCTTCGCCGTTGGCCATGGCCTCGAGGATGTCGCGCGAGGCGGTCAGGCCGAGCGTTTCACTGAGGGCGATGGTATTTTCCCAGGCTCCCAGCGGCCGGTGCAGCACGAAGCCGCGTTCCATCTCCACCGGTCCGCCGTAGTACACCGGCTGCCTGCCGAGTTCGGCATCCGCGGCTTCGAGGTCCATGTGTTCGAGCAGTTGTCCCACACGCAGGTCCATGCCGCGGTTGACGACCAGCCCCATGGCGCCCTGATCGGTGTGTTCGCAGATCAGCGTGAGCGTACGGCTGAAATTCGGATCGGCCATCTGGGGCATGGCGATCAGGAACTGGTTGGCAAGAGAAGTCACGGCGCTCATGCGCATAGTATCCGGCGCGCACCGTGATGCTGGCAAGAGCGGTAGCGCGCTGGGCGACTGCCGTCACCCGTCCGGGTAGCGGCAGTCGCATGGGAGAGCCGGTCCGGAGCGTCTCAGATGTTCGATGCCTGGCATGCGGCCTCCAGCGCGCCGAGCAGCCCCGCGCGCTGGTCGAGGATGACCTCGACGTGCAGAGCTTCGAGTAGGTGGTTCATCGGTGGGCGGTCGTGCAGGGCGGACAGAAAGCCCGGCGCCTGCAGGAAGGGCAGGATCTTGGGAGGGATGCCTCCAGCCAGGTAGGCGCCACCGGTGGGCAGCGCGGCGAGCGCCAGGTCGGCGAGCTGCCCGGCTAGGATGTCGGCATAGAGTTCCAGCGTGGCGACGGCGAGTCCGTCGCTGCCGGCAATCGCGGCCTCGCCGATGGCTGCAGAGGGATCGCCTTGGTGCATGGCCTGCTGCAAGGCGGCGCCGGCCGGGTGGCCAGCCTCACGGCAGATGAAATCGAGCAGGCGCGGCAGGCCGGGGCCAGCGAGAAGGTGTTCGCGCGAGCAACGGCCTTCGCGCTCGGTGAAGTGGCGGATCAGTTCGAGCTGGCGCAGGTTCGCTGGAGAAAACGCGGCATGGCCGGACTCGGCCGTCAGCACACGCAACGGTCCGTCGCCGGGGCAGGCGATGGCGCTGTTGAAGCCGGTGCCCGGCGCGGCGACCAGACGCTGGCCATTGGCGATCTGGCGACCCTCCTGCAATACGACCCGCTGGTTCGCGGGCAGTACGTCGACGGCATGCGCAATGCTGGCCAGGTCGTTGATTAGCTTGACGCCGGGAATGTCCAAGGCCTTGCGTACGGCGGCTGCGTCGAGATCCCAGGGCTGGTTGGTGAGGCGCGCGTACTGCGCCTGGCCATCGCCTTCGATGGGGCCGGCGATGGCGAAACAGGCGGCTCCCAGCTCGACTGTCTCGTCGCTTAGGGTGTCGAGTAGTTCGCGGATCATCGGCACGATATCGCTGTAGGCGGCACTGGAGAAGCGCTGTTCCGCAACGATCTCGGGCCCGGCTTCGCCTGCTCGGGCGAGTGCGAGCAGGGTCTTGGTTCCGCCGATGTCTCCGGCGATTAGGTGCATATGGTTGCCTCCATAGTGTGTGGTATCGGTTTTATTGCGGTTGAGATATATACCACTCAAGTTTCCCTTGCGGCCGCAGACGTTCCACGGGCAGCGGCATTTCGGCCTCGGCGGGGCCGCGTTCCAGCCGTTGCAGAATGTCGGCCTTGCCGTTGCCGTCGACCAGGAACAGCACGTGGCGGGCGCGCTCGATGCTGGGTCGGGTCAGTGATACGCGCCAGGCATCGAGTTTGGGAACGAACACTTCGGCCGCGTCGTGCTCGTGTTCGTCGAGGATGGCGGTGCCCGGAAACAGCGACGCGGTATGTCCGTCGCCGCCCAGGCCGAGCAGGATCAGGTCGAGTTCGGGGCGGTTGTCCCGCCGCGGCGCCTCGTCCGCCAGCTGTGCCGCGTAGAGACGGGCGGCCTCAGCCGGTGCCAGCCCGGCCGCGGGAATCATGGGGTGTATCTGGCCGACAGGGATGGTGACGCGGTCGAGCAGGGTTTCGCGGGCCATGTGGTAGTTGCTGTCGGCATGATCGGGGGGGACGCAGCGCTCGTCGCCGAACCAGACGTGCCAGTGCTGCCAGTCGACGCCCGGTTCGCGAGCCAGGCGCGCATGCAGGCCGCGCGGCGTGTTGCCGCCCGACAGCGCGATGTGGAAGGCGCCGCGCGCGGCAATGGCCGCGCGGGCGAGTTCCAGGATGCGCTGGGCTGCGGCTTCGTGCAGTGCTGCGGTGTCGGGCAGGCGTTGCTGAGGGATCACGAAGCGGTCCTGAATTCGGAGCGTCGTTCCTCGATGCGTCCGAGCAGGTGCTGGAATGCGTCGCTGAAGGATTTGACGCCTTCGTTCTCGAGCTGATCGGTGACCGCATTGAGGTCGATGGCGAATTCGGCCAGCCGGGACAGAACCGCACGGGCCTGGTCGACGTCCTGATCGACGGTCACGTTTTCCAGCGGGGTCTCGAGCAGCATATCGTAGGTGGCCGGTGGCAGGGTGTTGACCGTGTGCGGTCCGACCAGTGATTCGACGTACAGCAGCGGCGGGTAATCGGGGTTCTTGGTGCTGGTGCTGGCCCACAGCAGGCGCTGCGGTTTGGCCCCGGCGGCCGCGAGGCGCTGCCAGCGTTCGCCTGCCATCACCTCCTGCATGTGCGCGTAGGCAACCTTGGCGTTGGCGACTGCGGACTGACCGCGCAAGGTGAGCGCTTCGGCCGAGCCGTGGCCCTCCAGTGCCTTGTCCAGCTTGCCGTCCACCCGGCTGACGAAGAAGCTCGCGACCGAATTGATGTTCTCGAGCGGCAGCCCGGCGGCCAGACGGGCCTCGAGAGCATCGAGGTAGGCGCCGAGCACGTCGCGGTAGCGTTCGACGGAGAACAGCAGAGTGACGTTGACGTTGAGTCCATCCTCGAGCAGTTCGCGGATTGCAGGGATGCCTTCGCGGGTCGCCGGTACCTTGATCATCAGGTTGGCGCGGTTGACCTGCTGCCACAGCGAACGCGCCTGGCTCACTGTCGCATCGGTGTCCCGGGCCAGACTGGGTGAAACCTCCAGGCTGACTAGCCCGTCGCTGTGGCCGCTGTCGCGGTAGACGCCCGCGAACTGGTCGGCGGCGCGACGCACGTCTTCGATGGCGAGGCGGAAGAACAGCTCCTGATTGGGCTGCTGGCTATCGCGCGCGAGTTCTTCGCGCAGCGCGTCGTCGTAGAGGTCGGTTTCGGCGATGGCCTTGTCGAATATAGAGGGATTCGACGTCATGCCTCGCAGGCCGTCGTTTTCGATCATCCGCTTCAGACTGTCGTCGTCGAACATGTCGCGGCGGATATAGTCGATCCAGATGCTCTGGCCGAGTTCGGTGAGATGCTGTACGGGGGTGGGGGTCGGCATAAGCGTTTGTCTCCTGTCCGTGGAGGCGGTGTGTGGTGCGGGAACGCGGCGCGCGACGGCGGGTGCTCCCCGGTTACGTCGGATGGCTGTCGGTGCGGGCGGTTGCCGTGGCGCACGTTCGATCGACGTATCCCTAAATTTTAGGTGAGACCGGCGATGTTCGCATGAGTTCTTGCTAGGCGTCGGAGTGACGTCTTTTCCCGCTTTTTCGCTCTTAGGCTCGTTTCGGGCACGTGTTAGCGGCGCTTGCGTGGATGAAGGCGGCGTATTTGCTGGCGGTGGTGTCCTGTTTCGGGCGCGATTCGATGCCTGGGGATTCGCTAGATCAAGGTGACGCGCCCGAGCCGATTTCTTTGAAATGCGCAAAGAAACCGGCGAAAGAAACGCACCCCCAGGATCACTTGTCCCTATCGGGCAACCTCGCGAACGCACGCCTGAACGGGGCCCGCAGCCATTCGCTTCCTGCGAAGGGCTGCTTGGCCGGCGTCCTGCCGGCCATCCCCGCCCAGGCGCACGCCCGCGAGGCAAGCGATCAGGGGGGACCAAACATCAAAACCGGGCGACTCCGAAGCGACTCTTTCTGAATTAGCTGATTCGTAACTCGGGAGTGTGGGGTACGTTCTGTTTTGACGTGTGCTTCCCGTTAGGCCTTGCCTCGAGCGTGCACCCCGGCACGGGGTCGGGCGGCAGGGAGGCCGCCCGAGCAGGCTTTGCCAGGAGGGCAAGTGCCTGCGGTGCCCCGTGGCGGGGTGTGCGCTCGAGGTCTGCCCGTAGGGACAAGGCCTTTCGGGTGCCTTTCTTTCGCCTCTTTCTTTGGGCATGCAAAGAAAGGGGCTCGGGCGCGTCACCGATTCAGAGCGAAACCCCAGACATCGAATCGCGCCCGAAACAGACCCCACTCGCTTGAGAATAGAATCTGCCGGAACTGCTGCGTGCGTTGTTGCATCCTAGAAACCAGTTGGCCAAAGCGCGCCGCGTCTGGCGCTCTAGCCAGCGGCGCCCGCCGCCGCATCGGCCAACGCAACGAACTCGGCCACGCTCAGCGTCTCGGCGCGGCGCACCGGATCGATGCCGGCCGCGGCGATCAGCGGCGCGTCGACCATGTCCCTGAGCGCTCGGCCCAGGGTCTTGCGGCGCTGGGCGAAGGCCTGGGCGACGACTTTGGCGAACAGCGTTTCGTCCTGTGCCGCATGCGGCAGCGCGGGATAGGGCTGCAGCCGCACCACGGCGGAGTCGACCTTGGGCGGAGGGGTGAAGGCGCCGGGGCCGACGCGGAACAGGGCATCGACCCGGCAGCGGTATTGCACCATCACGGACAGACGGCCGTATTGCTTGCTGCCGGGCTCGGCGGCAAGCCGTTGGACCACTTCCAACTGCAGCAGGAAGGTCATGTCGCGGATGAGCGCGGCGCTTTCCAATAGGTGGAAGATCAGCGGTGTGGAGATGTTGTAGGGCAGGTTGCCGGCCACGCGCAGGCCTTCGGGCGGGGCGAGACTGGCGAAGTCGAAGCGCAGCGCGTCGGCCTGGTGAATTTTCAGGGCGTCGCCGAAGCGCGTCCGCAGCCGTGGTACCAGGTCGCGGTCGAGTTCGACTGCGTGCATGCGCGGGATGCGGGCGAGCAGCGCGGTGGTTAGCGCACCCTCGCCGGGGCCGATCTCGACCAGGGTATCGCCTGGCTGTGGTGCGATGGCGGCGGCGATGCGTTCGATCACGTTCGGATCGTGCAGGAAGTGCTGCCCGAAGCGCTTGCGCGGGATATGGTTCATCCTGGCGTCTTGCTGCGGCGCACGATATCCGCGGCCGCTTCCAGCGCGGCCTGCAGGCTGCCGGTCTCGGCGCGGCCGGTACCGGCCAGTTCCAGGGCGGTGCCGTGGTCGACCGAGGTGCGCACGATCGACAGCCCCAGGGTGATGTTGACGGCATGGCCGAAGCCGGCGTACTTGAGCACCGGCAGGCCCTGATCGTGGTACATCGCGAGCACGGCGTCGGCATGTTGCAGATGGCGTGGCGTAAACAGGGTATCGGCGGGCAGGGGGCCGAACAGTTTCAGGCCTTCGCTGCGCAGTTCCTCCAGGGCCGGGCCGATGATGTCGATCTCCTCGCGGCCGAGATGGCCGCTTTCGCCGGCATGCGGATTGAGGCCGCAGACGAGGATGCGCGGCTCCGACAGGCCGAAACGCGTGCGCAGGTCGCGGTTCAGGATACGCAGCACACGCTGCAGGCGCTCGCGGGTAATCGCGCGGCTGACCTCGGACAGCGGCAGATGGGTGGTGGCAAGCGCCACGCGTAGTTCGTCGGCGGCCAACAGCATGACCGGGTGTGCGCCGTTGCAGCGGGCGGCGAGGAATTCGGTGTGGCCGCTGAACGGGGTGCCGGCGTCGTTGATTACGCTCTTGTTCACCGGTCCGGTGACCAGCGCGTCGAACTCGCCTGCGAGGCAGCCGTCGGTGGCGCGCTCGAGGGTGCGAAGTACGTAGCTGGCATTGCGCGGATCGAGGTGTCCGGGGACGACCTCGGCCGAGGGCTCGACGGGGAGCACGCAGAGTTCGCCGACTGCAGTCGGTGGCGCGCCGGGCGTGTATTCACGCAGCCGTAGCGGCAGGTCCAGCTGCCGCGCGCGCTCGGCGAGCAGCTGTGGGTCGGCGATGACGATCCAGGCCGTGTCCGGGGCGGGCCCGGCCTGGGCCAGTCGGACGACGAGGTCGGGGCCTATGCCGGCCGGTTCGCCGGGGGTGATGGCGAGCGTCGGCAAGTCGTCAGCCGGCGTCTTGGGCGCCGTGCCGTTTGAGCAGGATGCGCACGTAGGCCTGGTCGCGGATGTGGCGCAGCCATATGTTCAGGGCCTCCTGGCTCTTGCGCTGGAAGATGATCTGCTTGGCGCGCGCCTGGACCATCTGTTCGGTGCTGTCGTGCTGACGGCGACCCAGAACCTCCAGAATGTGCCAGCCGTAGGGGGTGCGGAACGGTTGGCTGACCTTGCCCACGGGGGTTTCGTTCATCACCTTCTGGAATTGCGGCACCAACTGGCCGGGATTGACCCAGCCCAGATCACCGCCGTTGGCGGCGCTGCCGGTGTCGTCCGAATTGGCCTTTGCCAGGGTGGCGAAACTGGCGCCCCGCTCGATCTCGCGGCGTAGTCGTTCGAGTTTGGCACGGGCCTGCGCGCTGCTCATGGTTGGAGTGATCTTGATCAGGATGTGCCGCACATGGGTCTGCGTGATGGTGACTTTCTTGCCGCCGCGAACGCCGAGCAGCTTGACGAGATGGTAGCCGCTGGGGCTGCGGATGGGTTGGCTGATATCGCCGCTTTGCATGATGTTGACGACACGCACGAAATAGGTGGGAAGCTGGTCGGCGCCCAGCCAGCCGAGGTCGCCGCCGTCGAGCGCGTGCTGGCCGGCCGAGTGCGCCACAGCGAGCTTGGCGAAGCTTTCACCGCCATCGGCCTGCTTGCGCAGTTTCTCGGCTTCGCTGCGCGCGCTCTTGATCTGTTCGGGCGAGGCCGCGCCGGGGATTGGGATCAGAATCTGCGCCAGGTGGTACTGCAGTCCGGGGTCGAGCTGGTTGGCGTGCTGGGCGAGAAAGTCGCGCACTTCCTGCTCGGTGACGCGGATATTCTGGTCGACGGAGCGTTGCTGCAGCTTCTGGATGGTCAGGTGGTCGCGTATCTGCTTGGTGAAGCTCGCCCAGCTATGGCCATCGGCGACGATGCTGTCGTGCATCTGGGCGACGGTCATGCCGTTCTGCTGGGCCAGCCGTGCCAGAGCGTCATTGAAGGTCTGGTCGTCGATGCGGATACCGTTCAGGGCGGCGATGCCGAGCTGGATCTTCTCCAGGATCATGCTGTTGAGTACCTGGCGCTCGAGTACGGCATCGGCCGGCAGTTGCGTGCCGCGGGCCTGCAGTTCGGCCTTGATCTGAGTGGTTCGCTCCTGCAGCTGGCGCATGGTGATGACGCCGTTGTCGACGATGGCGGCGATGCTGTCGAGCGGTACCAGCGGCGCCTGGGCCGGTTCGGCGGCATTGGCGCCGACGGGCAACGCCGTGAACAGCAGGGAGGCTAACAGTACTTTAAGAAGACGATGCATAGTCGGGAATGGTCCGTTGCAGATAGGAGCCGATCGGGTTGCCGAGGTTGCCCAGGCCCTTGAGGACGAGTTCGAAGTAGATTCCGCTATTGTACTTGCCGTCGGTGTTGGTGACATAGCGGCGTGCCAGTACGCGGGCGGCCCAGCAGCAGCTGTTGTACTGCAGCCCGGCGAAGGCGTCGAGCACGCGACCGTCGCGTACCGAGAAGTTCCAGCGGGCGGTGGTCTGCCAGTGGGCGTTGAGCGGCCAGATGAAGCTGACGTCACTCTGGTCGACGCTGCCGCGGCGGAACTGGTAGCCGAGGTTGACCAAGCGTTGGCGGTCGAGATGGTACTGCACGCCCGTGTACACGCTGTCGACGGTATGGTCGTACGGGTTGTAGGTCATGTCGCCGGTCGCGTTCCAGTGGTTGGCGAGGGAGGCGCTGAGCCGGCCTGCATAGTCGGAACGGTGCTGCTTCTCGACCGGATTACCCGGCAGGGTGACCTTGCGCGGGCGGAAATAGAGTATCTGCCCGAGGCTGGCGCTGAAGCGCTCGGCGCCGGTGTCGGCGTTGATGAAGCGGGTGGTCAGGGCGAGGCTGAGCTGGTTGGCGTCGCCGACACGGTCTCCGCCGGAGAAGCGGTTGTCGCTGAACAGTTGGCTGAAGCTGAAGTCGTTGAGCGAGGTATCGAAGACCGGCAGGTTCTGCTGGTCGCGGTAGGGCGCGTACAGGTAGTACACGCGCGGCTCCAGGGTCTGCAGGGTATTCGTTCCAGCATTGCGCTCGAAGTACACGCCGGCGTCCACGCTGGCGATGGGCAGGCTGCGCGTGGGATCCGCGGAGGTGCCGGGCGCCTGGTCCAGAAGGTGGTAGGAAGTGTAGCGGTATTTGAGCGCCGGGGTCAGGAACCAGGCCGCGCCGCTCAGCGGCAGGCGCAGGCCGGGCGTGAGATCGAGCCGCGAACCGGTGACGCTGTCGCGACGTATGAAGCGGGTCCAGTCGGCGTTGAGCATGGTCTGCAGGCCGAGCTTATTGTCGGGCAGCCAGCCGTTGAAGTCGATCTGAGGCAGGCGCTCGTAGGGCAGGTCGCTGGTACTCAACGAGGGATCGAGTATCTGGTATTTCTGCACCCGCGAGGTGATATTCCAGTTGGCGGCGCTGTAGGTGGCGCTGGCGCTGCGCTCGAGCTTGGTGGTGCTGCTCACGTCCAGTGAGTTGCCGAGGTCGTTGAAGTAGGCGTTGTCCGAAACGCGGTTGTAGTTGATGTGGGTGCTCAGGCCGGGCAGCGGTGTTGCCTGCTGATGGAATGCATAGAGCCAGCGCGAGTTGCCGTAGAGGCGGTCGTTGGGTAGATAATTGCCCTCCAGCACGCTGTAGCTGTTCGGGCTGAGGTAGCGAAATTCGGTGCCCAGGCCGACGCCTCTCCGGGTGAGGATCTGCGGTGTGAAGGTCGCGTCGGCCTGGGGGGCGATGTTCCAGTAGATCGGCTGGCGGTATTCGAAGCCGCTGTTGGTCGATTCGCCGATGATCGGCGGCAGTAGGCCGGATTTGCGCTTGTTGCTGAGCGGGAAGCTGAGATACGGCGTATACAGGATCGGTACGTTCTTGAAGCGCAGTACGACGTCGCGCGCGACGCCCTGATCGTCCTTCCGGTCTAGGCGCAGGCTGGAGGCCGACAGTACCCAGGCCTGATGCCCGATCGGACAGGTGCTGTAGGTGGCGTGGGTCAGCGTGGTCAGGTTGGCGTTCTTACGCGCGATATGGGCAGCACGGCCCTGGGCGTGTGCGGGGTAGTACTGGTAGCGGGTGTCGTTGACGTTGCCGCTGTGGCGGCCGAGGTTGAAGTGCCCTGAACCTCCCCGGATCTGCATGGTCGGCGTTTCCAGGGTCAGCGCTCCCGGAGAGGTGACTTCCTGGGTGCGATTGTCGAAGCTCAACGCATCGGACATCAGCGTCTGGTCGCCACGGGTGATCTGCACGTTGCCCTGCAGTTCGGATACGCCATTCTGTTTGAGGAAGGCCCTGTCGGCGAGCACGTGGACGAGGTCGTCGCCGTAGCTGGGCAGCGTCGGCCTGACCGGTGCCGGACAGAGTTGCCAACCGTCGGTGGGCAGGCCTGCCGCCAGGACGGCGGCCGGGGTGCCTAGCATGCCGAACAGGGCAAGGATGCAGCGGCGTATCGCCATGAGACTACTCTGAACGGAATCGGGTCGCGACGGCCGTCATGCGCTGCCGCGAAGCGAGGTCGTGGCCTGTGCATGTGAAACGCCGGCCGGCGGCCGGCGCTTCACATGCGGTTGTCGGCGGGATGCTAGCCGGCACTGAGCCCCAGGCGGGCATCGATGTCCGTGACGATGATGTCGAAGATCTGATCGATCTCGCCGAGGCCCGACACGCGAATGAGTTCGCCACGGTCGGTATAATACTCGATCAGCGGTTTGGTCTGGGCGTCGTAGACGTCGAGACGGGCGCTGATGGTTTCCTCGTTGTCGTCGGTGCGATGCTGCAGTTCGCCGCCGCACTGATCACACACGTTCTCGGTTTTCGGCGGATTGGTGTAGGCGTTGAACACCGCCCCACAGTTCGTGCAGGTCAGGCGGCCGAGTAGCCGCTTCTTGAGAGTGTCGATTTCGACGTCGATGAGCAGCGCCACGTCGAGCGGCTGGCCGAGTTCGGCTAGTACGCCGTCGAGGGCCTCGGCCTGGGCGCGGTTGCGCGGGAAGCCGTCGAGTATGAAACCGGCGTCGGCGTCGGCGTCGGCCAGGCGCTCGCGAAGCATGCCGAGCACCACTTCGTCCGGTACCAGCTGGCCGGCATCCATGTAGCTCTTGGCTTCGCGCCCGAGTTCGCTACCCGCGGCGACGGCCGAGCGCAACAGATCGCCGGTGGATACCTGTGGTATCCCGTAGCGCTCGACCAGGCGCTTGCCCTGGGTCCCCTTGCCGGAGCCCGGTGCGCCCAACAAAACGATTCTCATCGGGTGGATTCCTCTATATATGCCTAAAAGTTGAGCGGGCACTATATACCGCCAGCCCGGTGGGGGTGCAAGCCGACCCCTGTGCGGTGTTTTGGAAATGGCTATGGCAACACGTCCTGAAATGGGGGGTGGCGGAAGGGGGCGGCAGTGCGAGGGGGGAAGTCCGTTTTTGCCACTTTGAACGCGCGCCGAACCAAGAAATGCGGTCTGTTTCGGTGTTGCCGTATCTCACGCGCTATTTTGATCCGGGTTCTGAATTACTCCTGTCCGAGCGGTTATACTGGCAAGCTCCATGGACGGGACCGGCGTTTGCGCAAAAGGTCCCTAAAAATGCCGCAATCCGGGCCGACGGGTCCGGCTTCAAGTCAAAGGATGGTCTTTATGAGTCTCGCAAATGTCCCGGCCGGCAAGGCCCTGCCCGACGATTTCAACGTCGTCATCGAAATTCCCGCTCTGGCGTCTCCGGTTAAGTACGAGGTGGACAAGGACAGCGGCCTGCTGATGGTCGATCGCTTCATGAGCACCTCCATGGTGTATCCGTGCAACTATGGTTTTGTGCCGCAGACGTTGTCCGAGGACGGCGACCCGGTCGACGTGCTGGTGGTTACCCCGATCCCTCTGGTGCACGGCTGTGTGGTGCGTTGCCGTCCCCTGGGCATGCTGAAGATGACCGACGAGAAGGGACCGGATGCGAAGGTGATCGCCGTGCCGGTGGACAAGCTCTATCCGGGCTATGCCGACATCAAGGATGCCGATGGCCTGCCCGAGTTCCTGCTGGGCCAGATCAAGCATTTCTTCGAGCAGTACAAGGCGCTCGAGGCCGGCAAGTGGGTCAAGGTCGACGGCTTCGGCGATATCGATGCCGCGCGAGCCGAGATCAGCGCTTGCGCGGAGCGTTACACCGGCTGAGCGGACGGACCTGGGATGGCGCCGCATGGCGCCATCCGACAGCGGGAGGTCGTGGTGTGCGGCTTCCGACTTGAACGCTCGCCGCAAGCGGGCAGGATGAGCGAGAGTTGCGTCGAGAGTCGCTGAAGGACCCGATTCGGGAACGCCGCCAGTTCGTCTGGCGCGCCGTGGTCGCGGCGTTGATCGTGTTCGCCCTGTATGCCGGGGTGCTGAGCCGGCTGGTCGATCTGCAGGTGCTGCAGCATGCCCGGTATGCGGGGATGGCGCACGACAATCGCGTGCACATCGTCGCGTTGCCGCCGCCGCGCGGGCTGATCTACGACCGCCACGGCGTTCTGCTGGCCGAGAACGTGCCATCCTACAGCCTCGACGTGACGCCCGAGCAGGTGCCGGACATGGACGCCACGCTGCAGGCGCTCAAGAAGGTCGTGGCGCTTTCCGACGACGACATCCGCCGCTTCAAGTCCGAGGTGCGCGGCAAGTGGCCGTTCAAGTCGATCACCTTGCGCTTCAATCTGACGCCGGAGGAGGTTGCCCGTTTCGCTGTGCAACGCTATCGCTTCCCCGGTGTGGACATCGAGGCGCGGCTGCGCCGCTACTACCCCTTCGGCGGTGTGATGGTCGATGCGGTCGGTTACGTGGGCCGCATCGATCTCAAGGAACTGAAGTCGGTCGATGCGCAGAACTACGAGGGCACCAGCCACTTCGGCAAGACCGGCATCGAGCGCTATTACGAGAGCCGGCTGCACGGCAAGGTCGGCTATGACCAGATCGAGGTCAATGCCAAGGGCCGTCAGATCCGCGTGCTGTCACATCATCCGCCGGTGCCTGGCGAGGATCTGGTGCTCAGTCTGGACGCCGGGCTGCAGCAGGCCACGGTGAACGCGATGAAGGGCCGAGAAGGTGCGGCGGTGGCCATCGATCCGCGCAATGGCGGTGTGCTCGCCCTGGTCAGTTCGCCGAGCTACGATCCGAACTGGTTCGTGGACGGCATTTCCAGCGCCCGCTACAAATCCCTGCGCAATAACTCGCGGCGTCCGCTGTTCAACCGCGCCCTGGCCGGGCAGTATCCGCCGGGTTCGACTATCAAGCCGTTCATGGCCCTGGCCGGGCTGCAGAACGGCATCGTCACTCCGGACCAGCAGGTCTACGCCGGACCGTACTGGCAGATCCCGGGTGATCCCGCGCAGCGCAAGTACCGCGACTGGAAGTACGGCGGCCACGGCCTGACCGACGTGGCCAAGGCGATCACCGAGTCGGCCGACACCTATTTCTATCAGTTGGCCTTCCACCTCGGCATCGACAAGATGCACTCGTTCCTGACGCAGTTCAGGCTTGGCCAGCCGACGGACATCGACACCATGGGCTCACGTTCCGGGCTGCTGCCTTCGCCGCAGTGGAAGCGGCGTACGCGGGGCCATGTGTGGTATCCGGGCAATACCGTGGTGGCCGGCATCGGCCAGGGCTTCATGCTGACCACGCCGCTGCAGCTCGCCTCGGCCACCGCCACGTTGTCGATGCGCGGCGAGGGTTTCCGGCCGAGGCTGCTGCGAGCGGCGCGTGACCCGCTGAGCGGCGCCATCGCCGCTGCGCCGAGCACCGCGCTGGCGCCGGTCAAGCTGCGCAGCAGTGCCTACTGGAACAGCGTCATCACCGGCATGACGCAGGTCACGCAGAAGCGCGACGGCACGGCCTGGCGCGTGTTTCAGGGCTTTCCGTACGTGGTGGGCGGCAAGACCGGCACCGCGCAGGTAACCTCGCAGCGCTACTCGGACGAGGCGGACGAGTCGAAGATTCCCTACAAGCTGCGCGACAACGGTCTGTTCATCGCCTTTGCGCCCGCCGATCATCCGCTGATCGCGGTCGCGGTGGTGGTGGAACACGGTGGCGGCGGCAGCCGCAGCGCGGCGCCGGTGGCGCGCGAGATGATCGACTACTATCTCGCCCACAACACGCTGCGCAAGAAGGGGCGACTGGTGCTCAAAGCCAATGTGCCGCATGACCTGCATCTGCAGTTGACGCAATCCCCCTCGGGCGGCGTCGCGGCCCGGCCACAGGTGAACACTCATGGCACGCATTGATCTGCCCGGCGCGGCCGCCGGCCCCGGGCGCCTGTTGCGCTGGCTGCATTTCGACGGCGTTCTGCTGTTGGCGGTGCTCACGCTGATCGGGCTGGGCCTGGCGATTCTCTACAGCGCCGCCGGCGAAAACGTGGCCATGGTCTCGCGCCAGGGCATGCGTCTGATGATTGCGCTCGGGGTGATGGCGCTGGTGGCGCAGGTGCCGGCCCACCAGTTGCGGCGGCTGACGCCGTGGCTTTACCTCGGCGGCCTGCTGCTGTTGGTGCTGGTGTTGGTCATGGGCGAGGTCGGCAAGGGCGCGCAGCGCTGGCTCGATCTGGGCGTGGTGCGATTCCAGCCCTCCGAAGTGATGAAGCTTGCGGTGCCGATGGCGGTGGCCTGGTTCTTCGCCGAGCGGCCGCTGCCGCCGCGCGGGCGCGATCTGCTACTGGCCGGCCTGATCGTGGCCCTGCCGGCAGCGCTGATCGCCAAGGAACCGGATCTGGGAACCGCGCTGCTGGTGGCCATGGCGGGCTTCTTCGTGATTTTCCTGTCCGGCGTGCGCTACCGCCTGCTCGCGATCCTGTTCGGGCTGGGACTGGCCGCCCTGCCGGTGCTGTGGCACTTCATGCACGGCTACCAGCGCGACCGCGTGCTGACCTTTCTCAATCCCGAGCGCGATCCGCTGGGCACCGGCTACCACATTATCCAGTCCATGATTGCGGTCGGCTCCGGCGGGATCTACGGCAAGGGCTGGCTGAACGGCACCCAGGCGCAGCTCGACTTCCTGCCCGAGCGCTCGACCGATTTCATCTTCTCGGTGTTCGGGGAGGAGTTCGGCCTGCTCGGCGCCGGCGTGCTGCTGGCGTTGTACGTGTTCATCGTACTGCGCGGGCTGCACATTGCGCTCAAGGCGCAGGATACCTATGCCCGGCTGCTGGCCGGCAGCTTGAGTCTGACCTTTTCGGTCTACGTGTTCGTTAACGTCGGCATGGTCATCGGGCTGCTGCCCGTGGTGGGCGTGCCGCTGCCGCTGGTGAGCTACGGCGGCACTTCCATGGTGACCCTATTGGCCGCTTTCGGTATGCTCATGAGCATACACTCGCACCGCAGACTGGTGGCGCATTGAACCCGATAACGCAATTTCCCCGCATTGTGCGGAGCGCTTTTTCGAGCCTGGCATTCGTGCTGCTGCTGACCGGCTGCGCCACCTCCAGGGCGGAACTCGCCAAGCCTGCGGCAGGCGCATTCGCGCAGCGGCCGCAGGTGCGCGAATTCATTGACCGCATGGTCAGCCAGGATGGTTTCGACAAGGCGCAGCTGCAGACGCTGTTCGCCAAGGTCCAGCTCCAGCCGGGGGTGATCGAGGCGATGGAGCGTCCCGCCGAGGCCAAACCCTGGTACGAATACCGGCACATCTTCCTGACGCAGGCGCGTATTCAGGGGGGAGTGGCGTTCTGGAAGGCGCATCGGGAAGCGCTCGAAAGAGCCCAGGCGACCTATGGCGTGCCGCCGCAGATCGTCACCGCCATCATCGGCGTGGAGACCTACTACGGACGCCGCATGGGGCGCTGGCCGGTATTCGATACCCTGGCCACCCTGGGCTTCGACTATCCGCCGCGCGCCGAATTTTTCCGCCGCCAGCTTGCGCAGTACCTGCTGCTGGCCAAGGAGGAGGGCTTCGATCCGCTCGTGCCCAAGGGTTCGTATGCCGGCGCCATGGGGCAGGGACAGTTCATCCCCAGCAGCTACCGCCACTACGCGGTTGATTTCGACGGCAACGGCCAGCGCAACCTGTGGACCGATACGGACGACGCGATCGGCAGCGTGGCCAATTATTTTGCCGAACATGGCTGGAAAAACGGCGGCAGCGTGGCCGTGCCAGCGCGGGCCAAGGGTGATCCCTATGCCGATCGGCGGCCCTCGCTCAAGCCTTCTCTCAGCGCGGCGCAACTGCGCGCACAGGGCATTGCGCCGCAGCATCCGCTGGCGGGCGAGGGGCCGTTCAGCGTGATACGTCTCGATAGCCGCAACGGGCCCGAATACTGGGTCGGCGAGCACAATTTCTACGTTATCACACGCTACAACCACAGTCCGCTCTATGCGATGGCGGTGTATCAGCTGAGCCAGGCCATCCTGTCCGCTCATCGGCAGTCGCTTTCCGCCGGAACGCGGACCACCAGCGCGGGGCACGCGACAGGACACAAGCAGCTTGCCCAGTAGCACGGTGAGTACCCGGTCGGCGGTGTATCGGTTGCGCACGCTGCGCCTGCCCGCGGCGCTGGGAACCTTGCTGCTGCTATCGGCCTGCGCCAGCGCACCTCCGCAACGCTACGCGCTGCAGTCCGGCGCGCCGGCCTACAACCAGTCGTACGTCGTGCACGGCACGCGCTATTACGTGCTGCCCAGTGCGCAAGGCTACGACAAGCGCGGTGTTGCCTCCTGGTACGGGCCGAAGTTCCACGGCAGAAAGACCTCCACCGGCGCGCGCTACAACATGTACGCCATGACCGCGGCCAGCCGCGATCTGCCGCTGCCGACCTGGGTGCGGGTGACCAATCTCGAAAACGGCCGCCAGGTGGTGGTTAAGGTCAACGACCGCGGTCCCTTCGTGCCCAACCGCATCATCGATCTGTCGTATGCCGCCGCCAAGCAGCTGGACATGATCCGCAAGGGCACTGCCCTGGTCGAGGTGCAGGCGATCGACCCGCAGAACCCGGCGATCAATCCCCCGCCGCCGAAAGACGTTGCGCACGGTGGCGAGGTACCGCACCTGTACCTGCAGGTCGGTGCGTTCGCGAGCATGAGCAATGCCAACAGCTTCAAGGCCCAACTGGCCGCGCGCGGCCTGGGGCCGCTGGTGGTACAGGCCGGTACCACCAGCGGCGGACGCACGCTTTACCGCGTTCGCCTGGGACCGCTGGCGGATGTGAATGCGTTGGACGCGGCCACGGAACATATGCGTGCGCTCGGCATCAAAGGGTTCCGTGTGACTGTGGACTGACCGTCCGGCGTAGCCCGCGCAAGGTCGTCCCACACGGCAGGCGGCAGCCCCAGCCGTCAATTTCGATCGAGGTCCCTGGCATGCGTAGATCCATCCGGCTCGCATTGGTTTTCCTGTTCGCCTTTCCGTGCAGTGCGGCATTCGCTTCCGTTGCCGCGCCCCAGACACCCTTCGTCGTGCCGCCGGTTCCGGCACTTGGCGTGCGTTCCTACGTGCTGCTCGATGCCCGTACGGGCCAGATCCTGGCGCAGCAACGTCCCGACGCACGCGTAGCGCCGGGCGGGGCGGCCAAACTGATGACGGCCTATGTGGTCTTTCAGGAGCTGCGAGCGGGGCGCGTACGGCTGAGCAGCCGGCTGCGCATCAGCCGCACGGCGTGGCATCAGCCTGGCGCGAGAATGTTCCTGAAGCCCGGCGCCGAGGTCAGCGTCAACGATCTGCTGCAAGGCTTGTTGGTCGATGGGGGCAACGATGCCGCGGTCGCTCTGGCCGAGGGTGTGGCCGGTACACGCGCAGGCTTCGTCAGCCTGATGAACGACTACGCCCGCGAGCTTGGGCTCGCCAACACGCACTTCACCAATGTGACCGGGCTTCCCTCTGCGCAGCTCTACACCTCCGCGCTGGATCTGGCCAGGCTGTCGCGGGATCTGCTGGTGCAATTCCCCGAATATGCGCACTACTTCGCGCAGAAGAGTTTCCGCTGGAGCGGAATCACCCAGTACAACTACGACAAGCTGCTGTGGCGCGATCCGAACGCGGTCGGTCTGGCGCCCGGCTATGCCGGTCGCGCTGCAGGCTACTGCATGGCCGCGGGCGCCACCCGCGAGCACACGCAGCTGATCGCGGCGGTGATGGGCATGGCGCCGCAGGCGGGAGCGTCACTGGCCCGGAACCTGAACACGCTCGCGCGGGTGAGCGAGGCGCTGCTGGCCTACGGCTTCCGCTTCTATACGACGCATGAACTCTACAAGTCCGGTACCACGGTCGGCAGTCTGCGGGTGATCGGGGGTGCACAGCGCAAGATTTCCGTGGGGCTCGACCAGCCGCTGTACGTGACCGTGCCCAGCGGCGAGTACTCCGCCCTCAGCGCCAAGGCCGAGTTCGTCCATGACCCGAAGGCGCCGGTCTCCAAGGGCCAGAGGCTCGGCCGCCTGGTCGTCCGTCTGGCCCACAAGTCACTGACGAGTGCGCCGGTGGTGGCGCTGGTCGCCGACCCTCGAGGCAATCTCTGGCAGCGCCTGAACGACGACGTGGTCGACTGGCTGCACAGCCAGAAGGCCTGAAAGCCACGCTGAAGCTCGGCCGATCTGCTCCATCGCCTGGCTGGCGGATATGTCTAGGACGCTGCATTCCTCGCGCTTGGGCCTGGTGTTGTCCGCCACGGGCCTGCTCGCCGCCTGTGCCTCCGCGCCGGCGCCGCGCATGGCAGCGCTGTCTTCGCCGCCGGCAAGACGGGCTCATGCCGCCTACAACCGTTCCTATGTGGTGCACGGCAGACGCTACCGCGTCCTGCCCGCCTGCGCGGGTTACGAACAGCGAGGTATCGCCTCCTGGTACGGCCCAGGCTTCAACGGCCACCGCACCTCCACCGGCGAGGTGTACAACATGTACGGCCTGACCGCGGCCAGCAAGGTGCTGCCGCTGCCGTGCTGGGTGCGCGTGACCAATCTACGCAACGGTCGCCAGGTGGTGGTCAAGGTCAACGACCGCGGACCGTTCGTGGCCAATCGCATCATCGACCTGTCCTACGCCGCCGCCCGGCGGCTTCACATGGTCGGCACGGGCACCGCCATCGTCGAACTGCAAGCGATCGATCCGGGCCGCTCGGCCGCCAATCCCCCGCCACCACGCGCCGAGACCCGGGGTGCGCCCAGTCCGCGGCTGTTCCTGCAGGTTGGCGCCTTCGCCAGCCAAGCCCATGCCGCGCATCTGGCCACCGCATTGAAGGATCTCGGTTTTGGCCCGGTGATGGTTGATCCGTTGCTGCGCGCGAGCAAACGAACCCTGTACACCGTGCGCCTGGGACCGCTGGCCGATGTCGGTGCGCTGGATGCCGCCACGCAGAAAATGAGCGCGGTCGGCATACACGGATTCCGGGTCCGGGTCCGGGTCGAATGACGCAGATGTAACTCGAAACCCCAGGAGGCAGGCTGTAGAATCCACCCCTCAGTCGAATCTGCCTTCATCAAGTCCGTCAGCCCAAGGTCGTTATCCTATGAGGAAGTCCGTGCGCCGCTTGTTCCTGGTTCTGTTCTCCTGCCTGTCCGTTCTGTTCATGCCGCTAACGCCGGCCAATGCGGCCCAGGGGCCCGCTGCGCTGCCGGTGCCGATTCCGCAGATGCCGCCGCTCGGCGCCAGGGCCTACGTGCTGATGGACTATCAGAGCGGCCAGCTCCTGGTGGAGAAGAACCCCAACGAGCACATGGCACCGGCCAGCACCACCAAGCTGATGACCGCCTACGTGGTGTTCCAGGAGCTGAAGTCCGGCCGGATCACCCTGGACACCAAGTTCCGGGTCAGCGAAAAGGCCTGGCGCCAGGGCGGCTCGCGCATGTTCCTCAAGCTTGGCTCCGAGGTCACGGTCAACGACTTGCTGCAGGGTCTGCTGATTCCCTCCGGCAACGATGCGGCGATGACGCTCGCCCAGGGCATCGCCGGCACCTCCGACGCCTTCGTCGCCCTGATGAACAGCTACGCCAAGCATCTCGGCCTGGCCAACACGCACTACACCGACCCGACCGGCCTGCCCAACCCGGGCCTGTATACCTCGCCGCTCGACCTGGCCAAGCTGTCGCGCGCAATCATCCGGCAGTTTCCCGAGTACTACCACTACTTCAGTCAGAAAGAATTCACCTGGAACAACATCAAGCAGTACAACTACAACAAGCTGCTGTGGCGCGACTCGACCGCCGATGGCCTCAAGACCGGCTACACCAAGGCGGCCGGCTATTGCCTGGCGTCTTCGGCCAAGCGCGGCGACACGCGCATGATCGCGGTGGTGATGGGCGCCAACAAGCCCAAGGCCTCTAGCGAAGCCAACTACCTTAATCTGGCCCGCCTGGACGGCGCGCTGCTCAACTACGGCTTCCGCTTCTACTCGACCCACAAGCTCTACGACGCCGGCAAGTCGCTGACCGGGGCGCGCATCTGGCAGGGCGCGAAGCAGAAGATCCAGCTCGGCCTTGCCAACACGCTGTACGTGACCGTACCCAGCGGCCAGTATTCGCGGTTGAAGGCGGAAATGAACCTGCCCGGCAAGCTGAGCGCGCCGGTCGCCAAGGGGCAGTCCATCGGCCAAGTGGTGGTCAAGCTGGGCGACCGCATCGTGGCCAAGGCGCCGCTGGTCGCGCTGGAGGCCGATCCGCGCGGCAACCTGTGGCAACGCGTGCGCGACACCGTCCTGCAATGGTTCAAGAAGTAGCGGATGACTGAATTGGCCGAGGTCTACCTCGACGGACATTTCCTGCCGGCCGGTGAGGCGCGGGTGTCTGTGCTCGACCGCGGCTTTCTGTTCGGCGACGGCGTTTATGAGGTCGTGCCGGTCTACGGCGGACATCTATTCCGCCTCGGCCAGCATCTCGACCGGCTCGGCGCGAGTCTGGCCGCGGTGGGTATCGCCGATCCCTACGATCGCCCCCGCTGGGAGGCGCTTTTCGCCGAGTTGGCGGACCGGGCGGGGCCGGACGATCACTCGGTCTACCTGCAGATTACCCGCGGCGCCGACGTGCGCCGCGACCACGTCTATCCGCCTGACCTGAAGCCTACGGTGTTCGCCATGAGCAGCCCGCTCAGCGGGCCGCCGGCCGAGCAACTGGTGCGCGGCCTGAGCGTACGGACCCTGGAGGACATACGCTGGGACCGCTGCGACATCAAGGCCATCACCCTGCTGGCCGCCGTCATGCTGCGGCAGGCCGCACGCGAGGAGGGCGCCGACGACGCCGTGCTGCTGCGCCACGGTTTCGCATTGGAAGGCACCGCGAGCAGCCTGTTCGTGGTGCATGACGGAGTGTTGAGAACGCCGCCCAAGAGCCGGCATTTGCTGCCTGGGGTGACGCGGGATCTGGTGATCGAACTGGCCCGGGCCAACGGCTTGGCGTGCATTGAGGAGTCCATTCCGGAAACGGTGTTGCGCCGCGCGGACGAAATCTGGCTGAGCAGCTCGACACGCGAGGTCATGCCGGTCACGCGGCTCGACGGAGAGGCGGTGGGCGACGGCTTGCCGGGAGCGGTCTGGCAACACATGCACGGCTGGTATCAGGCGTGCAAGGCGCGTTTGCGCAGCGGCAGCGAGAGCTGCTGAAGGGAGATGAGATGAGCGACGACGACATCACGCAAGAAGAACTGTTGTGGGATTTTCCCTGCGACTTTCCCATCAAGGCCTTTGGCCCTGCCGTGTCCGAGTTTCCAGAACTGGTGCTCGAGATGGTGCGCTGCCATGCGCCTGAGACTCCCGATACGGCCATGAGCTGCAAGACCAGCAGCGGCGGCCGCTACTACAGCGTCACCGTGGTCGTGCGGGCCACCAGCCGCGAGCAGCTCGACGAGATCTACCGCCTGCTGACCTCCAGCGAACTGGTGACCATGGCGCTGTGAACGCCGCGATGCCGGACCCGGAGCGCAGCCAGGCGGCCGATACGCTGCAAGTGCATTACATGGGGCGGCGCCCTTACGCGCCGGTGTGGCATGCGATGCAGGATTTCACTGACGCGCGCACGCCGGACACCTCGGACGAATTCTGGATGCTGGAGCATCCTCCGGTGTTCACCCTCGGCCAGGCCGGACGCAGCGAGCATGTGCTGGCGCCCGGAGACATCCCCGTCGTGCATATCGACCGCGGCGGACAGGTGACCTACCATGGTCCCGGCCAGCTGGTGGTCTACACTTTGCTGGATCTGCGCCGCCGCCGGCTGGGTGTGCGCGCCCTGGTCGAAACCCTCGAACAGGGCGTCGTCGACATGCTTGCGGACTATGGCGTGCAGGCGCAGCCCCGGCGCGATGCTCCCGGCGTGTACGTCGAGGGGCGCAAGATCGCCGCGCTCGGCCTGCGTGTGCGGCGCGGCTGCAGCTACCACGGGCTGGCGCTCAACGTGGACATGGACCTGGAACCCTTCCAACGCATCAACCCCTGCGGCTACCGCGGAATGGAAGTCACCCAACTGGCCGATTTCGGCATTCGCCTGAGCTGGCAGGAGGCCGCGCAGGCACTGGCAGGCAAGTTGGCGGAGGGGCTGGGTTATCCGTCTCCGAACATTGCGACAATGGAATCGAACAATGAGTGAAACGACCACAGGCAGGGCGGTGCGCGGCGTCAAGCAGCGCGGCGCCGAGAAGATGGCCCGCATACCGGTCAAGATCGAGCCGAGCGAGCGCATCGAACGTAAACCGGACTGGATCCGCGTGCGTGCGCCGGCCGGGCCGGCCGTGCAGCGCCTGAAAAAGGTGCTGCGCGAGCAGGCCTTGCACACCGTGTGCGAAGAGGCCGCCTGCCCCAACCTCGGCGAGTGCTTCAACCACGGTACCGCCACCTTCATGATCATGGGCGATATCTGCACCCGCCGCTGCCCGTTCTGCGACGTCGCCCACGGCCGTCCCGAGGCGCTGGATCCCGAAGAGCCGATGCACCTGGCGCGCACCGTGCAGGCCATGGGCCTGCGCTACGTGGTGATCACCTCGGTCGACCGCGACGACTTGCGCGACGGCGGCGCGGGCCATTTCGCCGACTGCATCCGCGAGGCCAGGGCGCTCACGCCGGGGCTCAAGGTCGAAGTGCTGGTGCCCGATTTCCGCGGCCGTCTGGAAGTGGCGCTGGAGCGCCTTGCCGAGGCGCCGCCCGACGTGTTCAACCACAACCTCGAAACCGTGCCCCGGCTGTACCGCCAGTCCCGCCCCGGCGCCGACTACCAGTGGTCGCTGACGCTGCTGCAGCGTTTCAAGGCCGCGCACCCGGACGTACCGACCAAGTCGGGCCTGATGCTGGGGCTGGGCGAAGAGATCGATGAAGTCGAAGAGGTGATGCGCGACCTGCGTGCGCACGATGTCGACATGCTGACTCTCGGCCAGTACCTGCAGCCCTCGCGCCACCACCTGCCGGTGAGCCGCTTCGTGCATCCGGACGAATTCGAGCGCCTGCGGGAGGCTGGGGAGGCGATGGGCTTCACGCACGTGGCCAGCGGTCCGCTGGTGCGTTCCTCGTACCACGCCGACCAGCAGGCCGCCGGCGTGGTCTGAAGGCCGGAGTCCTCAGGATGCAGGTCGCGCCGCTCCATGTATTGCTCAGCGCACTGGTGTCGCTGCCCCTCATGCCCTGGCTGCTGACCCTTCTCGGTCTGTTGCTCGCGCTGCGCTGGCGCCGTGCGGGCTGGGTGTTGGCGCTGTTCGGCCTGGTGCTGATGTATTGCACCAGCGTGCCGGCGCTGGTCTATCCCGTGGCGGAATACTGGTCGCGCGTGATCGTGCCGACGCCGCCGGCCGGGGCTCAGGCCATCGTCGTGCTCGGCGCCGGCCGCTCGCAGGCGCCGGAATACGGTCATCGCGACGGCATCAACCGGCTGGCCGCGCAGCGTCTGCGCTACGCCGCCTGGCTGGCGCGGCGAACCGGGCTGCCGATTCTGGTCAGCGGCGGGCTCAGCCACGATGGCAAACGTGCCTCGGAGGCGCAGCTCATGCAGCGGTCGCTGCAACGAGATTTTCGGGTCAAGGTACGCTGGCTGGAGGGTGACAGCGCCAATACCTGGGAAAACGCGCGCAATTCGGCGCGCATACTCAAGCCGTTGGGAATCGATCGCATACTGCTGGTGACTCAGGCGTGGAGCCTGCCGCGGGCAATGTGGTCGTTTCGCAAGGCGGGACTGACGCCTTTGCCTGCACCCGCTGGCTACATGCTGCCGACCCCGGGCACTTATGGCTGGAGCGCTTGGCTACCGAATGCCCGTGCGGCACATGGTGCAAGTTTGCTGTGGCACGAGATGTTGGGCATGTTGTGGTATCGCCTGCACTACGGTTAGGGGTAGGGTGCGATGGTCGATTCCCGGTCAGGCTTCGGTTCGCGTCTTCGTCGGCCTTCGGGGCCCAAGTACTCTCCCCCAGGAGCCCGTTGCCTCAGTCGCCCTGATCGCAAACACTGCCGACTTGCGGCCCACTCTTCCAGAAACCAGAATCGATTAGCCTCCGACGTCGGCCTAGAGACCGGCGCGGATTTCCCCGAAGCAGGAGATCCCCATGAAGTTCGAAACCACGGCCGTTCACGGCGGTTTTGCCGGCGATCCGCAGACCCATGCAGTCGCCGTGCCGATCTACCAGACCACCAGCTACTACTTCGACGACACTCAGCACGGTGCGGACCTGTTCGACCTGAAGGTGCCGGGAAACATCTACACCCGCATCATGAATCCGACCAACGACGTGTTGGAACAGCGTCTGGCGCAGCTTGAGGGCGGTATCGGAGGCCTCGCACTGGCTTCGGGCATGGCGGCGATCCACGCTACGGTGACCACGCTGGCGCGGGCCGGGCAGAACATCGTCAGTGTCAGCCAGCTCTACGGCGGCACCTACAATCTGTTCGCCCACTCGTTGCCGGCTTTGGGTATCGAGACGCGCTTCGCCGACGGCACCGACCCGCAGGCGCTGGCGGCGCTGATCGACGACAACACCCGCGCGCTGTTCTGCGAGAGCATCGGCAATCCGGCCGGAAACCTGGTCGACATCGCCGCGCTGGCCGATGTGGCGCATGCCGCCGGCGTGCCGCTGGTGGTCGACAATACGGTGGCGACGCCGGCGCTGTGGCGGCCGATCGAGCACGGTGCGGATATCGTGGTGCATTCGCTGACCAAGTACATGGGCGGGCATGGCACTACTGTGGCCGGCGGCATCGTCGACTCGGGCGAGTTCGAGTGGCAGGGCAATCCGCGCTTCCCGCAGTTCAACGAGCCCGATCCGGCCTATCACGGGGTGGTCTACGCCAAGGACTTCGGGGCAGCGGCCTTCATCGCCCGGGCGCGCACCGTGCCTCTGCGCAGTATGGGCGGCGCGCTGTCGCCGATGAACGCCTTCCTCATCATGCAGGGCATCGAGACTCTGAGCCTGCGCATGGAGCGCCACTGCGACAATGCGCAGGCCGTGGCCGAATTCCTGGATGCGCACGACAAGGTTTCGTGGGTGAACTACGCGGGCCTGCCGGGCGACCGCTTCCACGAGCTGGCGCTGCGCTACATGGGCGGCAAGGCCTCGTCCGTGCTGAGCTTCGGCATCCGCGGCGGGCGCGAGGCCGGGGCGCGCTTCATCGATGCGCTCGGTCTGATCAAGCGCCTGGTCAACATCGGCGACGCCAAGTCGCTGGCTTGCCATCCGGCCACCACCACGCACCGCCAGCTCAACGACGCCGAGCTGGCGACCGCAGGCGTCAGTCCGGACATGGTGCGCCTGAGCATCGGCATCGAGCACATCGACGACATCCTCGCGGATATCGGTCAGGCACTGGATCAGGCCTGAGCGCTTCGTCCTCCCCGGCCGGCGCCGCGCGCTGGCCGGGGCCGACCCTGCCGAGCGGATGCACCCGCCCGCGCTTTGCGAGACCATGGGCCGAACGTGTAGCACCAGCTCGCGAGCCAAGTCCGCCAGCCGCGCCTTGCCACGGGTTTCCAGCAAGGCCAGCAAGGCGGCGTCCCGCGGCCAGTCCGTTGTGGCATGAGATAGTGGTGATGGCGTGGAACCGAATGCATTACGGTTAATGGGCTGCGCGCTGCCGCGCACTTATTCAGTCAGTGTGTCCTGAGTCGTCGGGCTCGATGAACGCAGTTTCCTGTCGTACTATCCAAGCCATCATCGTTGGCGCCGCTCAGCGCCTTTCCCTTTCCTCGTCGCGGCACGTTCTTTCATCCGGGTGTGGCCTCTGAAGCGTTAGCAGGTAAATCGTGTCGACAAGTGCTTCCATGATCTGTTTCCACATGGTCGATCCTCCTGCTCGACAATGTGGGCGACTTGCGTATGTTGCTCAAACGACATTACGATCCGCATGAATTAACTTCAGATTATGTGATATGCGGCGTGGGCGTCTTCCCCTGATGGTGTTGCGGCCCTTCGAGGCAGCAGGACGAGCTGAAAGCATTTCCGGGGCGGCGGCAGAACTCAGCGTTTCACAAGCGGCCGTCAGCCGCCAGATCAAGGATCTTGAGGCGCAACTGGGCGTCAGGCTTTTCGAGCGCATTCATCGTGGCGTTCGCCTGACATGTGCAGGGCAGCGATTGCTCGCCGCACTTACGCAGGCGTTCGATGGAATCGACGACGCACTAGGCGAGATTCGCACACCCAAAGTGGAAACCATCTCGGTCAGCGCCGATCCATCCTTCGCTACCTGTTGGCTCGCGCCGCATCTGTCGGCGTTTTATGCGATCACACCCAATGCCGATGTGGTTCTGAACGCGGATATGCGACTGGTCGATTTCGGCAACGACGGCACGACGCTCGCCATCCGATACGCAAAAGAGCCTTCCAACTGGCCCAGGACCGAGGCGCGCAAAAATCTGCGATGTTCGGCTTTCCGCCTATCTTTCACCGGCGCTGACGGAATCCGTCGACCTCAATGCGCCCTCGGACCTTTTGTCCCTGCCTCGGCTTCACGAGGATAGCCGCGACGATTGGCGATTCTGGTTTGACGCTGCCGGTGCAGCGCCTCCCATCTCGGAGCGCGGCGCCATGTTCAATGACAGCGCGGTGATGCTCCAAGCCGCAATCAGTGGCCAAGGTGCTGCGTTGATAGACGAATTGTTTGCCTTGAATGCCCTGGCGCGTGGTGAACTGATCCGGCCTTTCGATATTTTCATACCTGGAGGTTCGTACTGGTTGGTTAGCCGAAGCTTCGCCAATCTCACCGATGGAGCGCGCGGTTTTGCTGATTGGCTGGTGGAAAGCGTTAGGGCTGAGAATACGGAGATAAAGCTCAGCGGGCTTAACTGGGTTTGATTTCTGGTTGGTGTAATCGGGCTGCTTTTTTTGGACATACTAACAATTCGATTAACACATATAGTGATGCAATCGAAGGTGCTGACCGAAACCTTCAAGCGTAGGTGAAAATCGAAAACTTTTCCTGAAAGTGCATTTTTTACGAGACTGTGATTGGTTATGGTTTGGTTTTCCACCATACGCCCTCTAGGATCTCCGTCGCCCGCCTCCAGTTTTTGTCGTAGTCTTTCATGTAATCAGCGATATGCTCACGGGCTCTTTCGATGAGTTTGGCTCGTTGGTTAGTGAGCATATCCTTGGCGTTCTCGTTTTCACGAAGAAGGCTTACGTTGCCTTTGGCGCCGTTACAAATCCGGCAGGAGAGCGCAAAGTTTCTTTCATCGATAACGTGTTCGTGAAATAACGACTGAGGCAATAGATGGTCGATCTCTGCGATTGCGTATCCGGCCCGAGACATAGTCAAGTCTCGTTCTCAATACTCACATCGGCCTCGCGCACGGACATAGGCAATTGCGGTCTCCTTGCGAAAACCTAATTCAGTTACGAGCGTCTCAATTGCTTGAGTGGAAGCCATGTGTATTTAGCCTCGTTGTTCGGGCCAAGACTTGCGGTAGCTAGCACCGGAACGTAGCAGAGGGAACCAAGAGCGGCACGCTTTTACAGAATTCGGTCGACTTGGTCTGCGCATATCAAGTCGGGCGCCCCGGGTACTCACAACGGAGACAGATCTTGCCTTTTGCCGTCATGCAAGCACCGAATGACCCGAAAGGCAACACCTCATGTGCGTGTTCGTGATGCCTGCTGGGCGAGGGACCGGCCGTGCAGGCAGGGTTGCAGATCGCGCGCCTGCGATTTCGCAAGCATTCCCGCGCACGCTTCATCAAAACGATAAATTCATATAATTCAGTTTCATAAGGCGCTTCTGCCACCTCCCCCCGGCGCCCGATGTTCCCCGCCAGCCGCAGATCGTTTCCTCTCGCCCTATAAACAATATTTCCCTTATGGTATTTATGGCCCTCGCGCAGGCACGCACTCGCCCGCGCGATCGGCCCCGGCAGCGCCCGGTGGCATCCCACGGCC